>JAEUIG010000722.1 GCA_016795125.1 Planctomycetaceae bacterium
GATGACGGCAAGGTGATTGTCGGTCCGACGTTCGAGCGGATGTCGCTGGAGGACCCCAGCCACATCGTCGAGGCCATCAAGCGGCAGATGGGCAACAAGGACTTCTTCGTCGTCTACCAGAACAAGAAGCTGACGCCGGAATTCATCTCGGCGCTCATCCTGAAGAAGCTGAAACAGGACGCGGAAAAGACGATCGGGCCGATCACGAACGCCGTCATCACGGTCCCGTACTACTTCAACGACATCCGCCGCAAGGCGACCCAGGACGCCGGCCGCATCGCCGGGCTGAACGTCATCGACATCATTAACGAGCCGACGGCCGCGACCCTGGCCTACGCGTGGCAGCGGGGCGAGCTCGGCCGAGTCGACCTGGCCTCGAAGGAGCGAACGATCCTGGTGTACGATCTCGGCGGCGGGACGTTCGACGTAACCGTCGTCCGCTACACGCCGACGTCGTTCCGCGTGCTGGCAACGGACGGCGACGTGATGCTGGGCGGCCTCGACTGGAGCCGCCGCATCGTCGATCACATTGCCGAGCAGTTCCATCGCAAGTTCAGCGAGGACCCGCGCGAGGATCCGGAGTCGATGATGACCGTCACCCAGGAGTGCGAGGACGCCAAGCGCGAACTCAGCACGAAGGCGCAGGTGCCGATCAACTGCTACTACAAGGGCAAGAGCCTGACCGTGGCGCTCACCCGCGGCGACTTTGAGCGGATGACTGGCGACCTGATGCAGCGAACCCGCGATACGACGGAGCTCGTCATGCAGCAGGCCGGCATGAAGCGCGGGCAGCTCGATGAAGTGGTGCTGGTCGGCGGTTCAACGTACATGCCGGTCGTGGAAGCCATGCTGCGGGAAGTCACCGGCCGCGCTCCGTCGCGGGCCGTCGTGCCGGAAGAAGCCGTCGCCCAGGGGGCCTGCATTCACGCGGCGATTCTCGAAGCGCGGGCGACCGGCGGCGACAGCCGTCTGGCGCGGGCCGTGATCAACCGGCTGCGGTCGGTCAACACGACCGACGTCAACTCGCACTCGCTGGGCGTCAAGATCACCGATCCGAACAACCGGGCGCGGAAGATCAACCACATCATGATCCCCAAGAACAGCGCCGTGCCGCACCGCGTCACGCAGCAGTTCGTGACGAACTCCGCGAACCAGCAGCGGGTGCACATCAACGTGCTGGAAGGCGACGCCAGCGACCCGGAAGCCTGCACGACGATCGGGGATTTCCGCGTCGTCAACCTGCCGCCGAACCTGCCGGCGGGTTCTCCCGTGGAGATCACCTACGAGTACGACAAGAACGGCCGGATCAGCGCGTACGCCAAGGAACTGACCGGCAACCGCGACGCGCAGATCGAGATTCAGCGTTCGCAGGGGCTGGACAACGAAGGCGTCGACGCGTTCGAGAACCTCGCCCACCAGTATCACGTGGAGTAGTTTTTCGACTTCAGGCGGTGCGAGCGGCGGGGCTTAACCCCGCCGCTCGGCGCTTGCGTCCTCGCGAATCGACCGACTTCCTCTCACACGGCACGCGCATGGATGTCTATAAGGAATGGCTGGGGATCCCCGATGGGCCTCGGCCGCCCGATCACTACGAACTGCTCCGCTGCGTGCGGTTTACGGATGAACCGGACAGGATTCGCGCCAACTACAAAAAGCTCAACGCGCACGTCCGGAAATACGCCACCGGGCAGTACTCCGACCAGTCCCAGGCGCTGCTGAACGAGCTGGCGAAGGCCATGCTCTGCCTCACCGATCCGGAGCGCAAGCGCGAGTACGACGAAAGCCTCGGGCGCGAGTTCGAGGTGCAGCGCGACGAGTTCGGCCGGCTGCCGTTCCTGGACGTGCTGGTCAAGCAGGGACACGTCAGCCGGGACCAGAAGAAAGATGTTGAGGACTACTCCCGCAAGACCGGCCTGTCGGAGCGCGACGCCGTCGTGCAGCTGAAGCTGGCCGGTCCCGAACAGGCGGCGCAGGCGCTCGCCCTGCAGCTTGGCTTCTCGTACGTCGAACTCGACGACATGCTGCCCGAGGACGCCATCCTCGACGCCGTGCCGAAGAACCTCGTCAAGAAGCACACGTTCCTGCCGCTGTTCATCGACGACGGACGGCTGCTGGTCGCCTGCGTCGATCAGCCGGAGCACGAACTGGAGGAAGAACTGCAGCTCCGTTACGGCGTGCCGATCCGCCCGGTCATCACCACGCCCCGGGCCATTAACCAGGCGATCGCCAAGTACTATGCCCCCGGCGCCCGCAACGAGGCGGCCGAGATCGTCCCCGACAAAAAGTCGAAGGACAAGAAGTCGAAAACGGCGAGCAATGGCAAGCAGGCGAGTGGCGCCAAGCAGGCCGCCCGCGGTCCGAATCAGCCGTTCAGCCAGCTTCCGCCGGAAGAGCAGGAGAAGCGCAAGCAGGTCGGTTACATCCTGTTGTGCTGGAGCGTGATCCTCGGCATGCTGCCGCAGATCCTGATGATGACCGGCGTCACTCCGGCCGCTCCGCTCCTCGGCCTCGGGTGGTTCGCCTGCGCCGCCATCGCCGCAGTGCTCGGCGGTGGCGTGTTCGCCTGGCTCAAACTCAGCTATTGGAAGTGAGCCTGGTCCACAAATGAGCCACGGGGTTTATCTCCGTGGCCAGTCGCTTTTATCTCGGGCGCGAACCGGTATCCTTCCGACGTGTCCTGCGCCCCGAGATATCAATGAACGCTCCTGCACCTGGTTCCGGCCGTCCCGACCGCTTCGAAGCCGCCCGGCTCGAGAAGCTCAACAAGATCGTCGAACTGGGCCACGACCCGTTCGGCCAGCGGTTCGACGGGCACCGGCCGATCGCCGAGATCCGTCCGTTGTGCCCCGAAGCCGCCGGAACGGATGGCGCCGCCGTCCGCATCGCCGGCCGCATCATGCTCCGCCGCAAGGCCGGCAAGCTGCGGTTTTTCGACGTGCAGGACGCCTCTGGCAAGGTGCAGCTGCTGTTCTCGCGCGGCGACCTGACGGACGCCCAGTGGGAGCTGATGTCGCAGTTCGACCTCGGCGACCTGATCGGCGTCGACGGCGCGATGCGCCGCACCGAAAGCGGCGAGGTGTCGATCTTCGTCCGCGACTTCACCATCCTCGGCAAGTCGCTGGCGCAGCCGCCGGAAAAGTGGCACGGACTGGAAGACGTCGAAACGAGGCTGCGGCAGCGATACAGCGACCTGATCTACAGCGAAGGCGTCCGCGACAAGCTGCTGCTGCGCAGCCGGATCGTCGATTCCGTCCGCCAGACGCTGCGGAGCCGGGGGTTTGTCGAAGTCGAAACGCCCGTGCTGCACGCGATCGCGGGCGGCGCGGCCGCACGGCCGTTCATCACGCATCACAACGCACTCGACATCCAGCTGTTCCTGCGAATTGCGCTGGAACTGCACCTCAAGCGCCTGCTGGTCGGCGGCATCGAAAAGGTCTACGAACTGGGGCGGGTCTTCCGGAACGAGGGCATCGACGCCACGCACAATCCCGAGTTCACGATGCTGGAGGCGTACCAGGCGTATGGCGACTACGAGTCGATGATGGACCTGACGGAGGCGGTGGTTGTGAATGCGGCGCGTGCCGTGCAGGATTCAGGATTCGGGATTCAGGATTCAGGGAAAGCGAATGAGCGGCTGGTGCTGCCGTGGGGCGAGGGGACGATCGATCTGACGCCGCCGTGGCCGCGAACAACGTACGGTGAGCTGTTTGAGAAGCATGTCGGGATCGCGATGACCGACCATGCGGCCGTGCGGGCCAAGTGGCGCGAGCATTTCCGCGCGCGTGTCGCGGCGCCCGTAGCGGCGAATCCGTCGCTGGCAGCGACCGGCGAGGATCACGTCGCCGGACAACATCCGTCGCACGGTCCCCGGAAGGATCAACCGGCCGGCAAGCCGCCTGCGCCCACGCAACTCGATCCCGAGGCGGCGCATCCCGATGTCCTCATCAGCGAACTGTTCGAGGAATTCGTCGAGCCGCACATCGGCAGGGGAGCGCCGGTCTTCTGCACGGACTACCCCGCCGCCATCTGTCCTCTGACCAAGCGCAAGCGGGGAGCGCCGCACCTCGCCGAGCGGTTCGAGCTGTTCATCAACGGCATGGAACTGGCGAACGCCTATACCGAGCTGAATGACGCGCGCCTGCAGGAGGAATTGTTCCGCACGCAGCTGGCCGGCCTGCCCGAAGAAGAATCGATGGCCAAGATGGACCACGACTTCATCCGCGCGCTCAAGGTCGGCATGCCGCCGGCCGGCGGACTGGGAATCGGCATCGACCGACTCGTGATGCTGCTCACGAATTCGCAGACCATCCGCGACATCATCTTCTTCCCGCTGCTGCGCCCCGAGACGTAAAGCAGAAACCGCGAATGGACGCGAGTATGCGCAAATTGACGAGGAAGCAAGGACCGCTAATCAGCGCTAATGAACGCTGATTAGGAATGCTGGTTGTCGCATATTAGCGCTCATTAGCGCGTATCAGCGGTCTTTTTTCTTCCTTCCATTCGCGCTGATTCGCGTTCATTCGCGGTCCTCTTTCCTGGATGTTGCGCCAGTGCCGTTCCGATCCTCGAGAGCAGGTCTCGACATTCGGAATAGAGGCCGGTCTAATGTTGAGCGTTCGAACACATCAACCGTGCGGCGCACGCGCTGCGTGTCCCGTCGTCTGAGAGCGAGTGAATTATGGCGTTAGCGGTCAGATGCCTCGTGATGTTGCTGTTCGTTTCGACTGCTACCACGGCGAGCGCCGACGATTCGCCCGGCTATCCGCAGTCGCCGACGGTCACGATCTACGACGTCGATCCGTCGTGGCCGCAGCGGCCGGAGACGGTCTCGAAGCTCGGCTGGGTCTCCGGGATGGCGCTCGATGCGGACGAGAACATCTGGCTGTTCAACAAGGGAGACGATCCGGTCCAGGTCTACAAGACCGACGGCACGTTTGTGAAAACGTGGGGCAAGGGGCTGTTCCAGGACCCGCACCAGTTGCGGATCGACA
>JAEUIG010000732.1 GCA_016795125.1 Planctomycetaceae bacterium
ACTGGCGCCCTTCAACCGCGACAGCGGGAAATGGTCGGGCAAACGCTCGATCTGGGGTGGACGGAAATCTGTGCGCAGTGTGCTGTACATGGCGGCGGTCAGCGCCGTACGGTGCACTCCCGTCATCAACGCCCTGGCGCACCGGCTGCGGCAGGCGGGACAGCCCTACAAGGTGATGATCACGGCCTGCATGCGCAAGCTGCTGGTGATTCTCAACGCGATGGTGAGTACGCAGACGCATTGGACACCCGCCGTGGTCCATTAATTCCTTGACCTCAAACACAGCCGCTTCTGTAGATGTCTTTTGCTTTTTCTGGAATCTGTTTTCGTGACGCCACTGCACTCCACAGTCCATCGCGGCGACACCTCCTCCGTTCTCTCCGTTGCCTCCTGTTTTTCTCGTCTCTTACTTACACCGCCGGCCGACCGGTGAAGTACTGCGGCGCGTTGCCGTCTTTCCACTTGATGTTGCAGCCGATGCTCGGCTTCTGCATCGAGGGCGCCTCCTTGCCGGCGAGGACTGCGGCGCACGCGGCGCGGAGATCGGCGCCGGTCACCGGAATGTTGCTCTGCGGGCGGCTGTCGTCGAACTGGCCGCGGTAGGCCAGCTTGTGCTGCTTGTCGAACAGAAAGAAGTCCGGCGTGCAGGCCGCCTGATACGCCTTCGCGACCCCCTGCGACTCGTCGAACAGGTACGCGAACGTGTAGCCGTACTTCTTCGCGTCTTCCTTCATCCGCTCGAAGCTGTCGTCCGGATGCGTGAGCACGTCGTTCGAGCTGATCGCCACGACGGCCAGCCCCTTCGCTTGATAATCCTTGGCGAACTTCACGAACTGATCGCGAATGTGAATCACGAACGGGCAGTGATTGCACATGAACACGATCAGCACGGGCTTGCCGGCGTAGTTCTCCAGCGCGACGGACTCGCCGTCGACATTCGGGAGTGAAAACGCCGGGGCGGCACTGCCGAGCGGCAACATTGTGGATGCGGTTTTGACCATGGGAGGTTGTCGGTTTTCGGTTGTTGGTTGTTGGTGAAGGGGCTTATCGTTGATGGTTGATCGTTTATCGAGTACGCCGTCTGTTGAATCGAAAATCGAAAATCAGAAATCAAAAATAACCGGTCGATCAACCATCAACGATAAACGATCAACCCGTCACGTCCATTGTTGTCTCGCAAATTCACCCAACTCGACGATGGCCTGCTTCCCCTCGGGGACCGCCCAGGCGAACAGTTGCCAGACGTGCCACATGCCGTCGTACTCGCGGAAGGTGACGTTGAGGCCGGCGGCGCCGGCGGCCTCAGCGAGCCGGGTTGCGTCGCTGTTCAGGATTTCTTCGGTCCCGACCTGGATGAGCAGGGGGGGCAGGCCCGACAGGTCGGCGTAGAGCGGCGAGAGCCGGGGGTCGCGAACATCGGCGCCTCCGGCATATTGTTCTGCGCAGCGGGACATGACTTCCGTCGGGAGCATGGGATCGCGGTCGCGGCGCGATTCGTAGGTCGGCCCGCTGCAGGTGAGGTCAGCCCACGGAGAGATCACCGCGAGCGCTGCGGGCAGCGGCAACCCGGAGTCGCGAGCCTGGATCGCGGTTGCCAGAGCCAATCCGCCGCCGGCCGAATCCCCCATGACAGCGAAGCGGTTGAGATATCGTCCGCAAGAATCAGGGCGTGCTTCCGTCCCCTCATCCGGCCTTCGGCCACCTTCTCCCCGCTCGGTGGCCGCAGCACGTCGTTGGCTGCTCATTGCGGGGAGAAGGCCGGGAGTTGGCGCGGAAGTGATCTCATCGACCACATGCTCATACATCCGCAGGCAGTCGTCGTGTGCGGCCGGGTACTGATGCTCCGGCGCGAGGCGATACTCCGGCAGGACGACCCTTGCCTGTGCTGCGGCCGCCAGCCGCGCCGCCAGGTCTGCGTACATCTTGATCGATCCGAAACAGAATCCCCCGCCGTGCAGGAACAGGATCGTGCCGCGCGGCTCGATACCTTTCGGCGAATACGCGGCCACCGGAATATCGCCGATTTGGAAGCGTTCCCGCTTCACCAGGAACGGGTACCAGCCGTAGCTGGCCAGATAATTCGTGCGCCCTCGGACCTTGGACACCGGCACGCCCGGCAGCAGCAGATGCTTGATCCGCAGACGCACAAACTGCCTGATGAACCTGCTGCGAATCGACGGCATGTTGGCATTACTCTCGACACAAAGTCACGGAGACGCAATGACGCGCAAAGAAAGCCAAAGAAAACAATGAGATTGCAAAATCAACTTGGTTGAACACTCCATTCCGTTTCACCATCGCCCGACCACATCCTGCATTGCTGTCGGGCCGCCTTTGCGCGTCTTTGTGTCTCTGCGTCTTTGCGTCAAATCGTCGCTCCCTTGCTTCGGCGTTCGGGAATGCCGAAACTAGCGTACCAGTCGCCCCGGTGCTCGCCCGGCGACCGATTGTGACCAATCCGCCGAACTTTGCCACCACCCGCCCGCATGCCTGCCAAGTCCGCTGAATCCAAGCCGCGTTACAAGGTCATTGGCACTCGCCCCGTCCGCCACGACGGCGTCGACAAGGTCACCGGACGAGCCAAATACGGCGCGGACACCCGCCTGACCGGCATGCTGTACGGCTTCATTGTCCGCAGCCCGCATGCGCACGCGAAGATCAGGTCGATCGACACGTCCGCCGCAGTGAAGGTGCCGGGGGTCCGTGCCATCGTCACCGGCGCCGACATGCCGCAGGCCGAGAACGAGATCGCGGAACTGGGCGAAGGTGCCGTCAACATGCGGCATCTGAGCAACAACGTCCTCGCCGGCAGGAAGGTGCTGTATCGGGGGCATGCGGTGGCCGCGGTGGCCGCCGACAGCATCCACATTGCGGAAGAAGCGGCGTCGCTGATCAAGGTCGACTACGAACCGCTGCCGCCGGTCCTCGATGTCCGCCAGGCAATGGAACCCGGCTCGACTCTGCTGCACGACGATATCTTCACGCAGGAGATGGGCGAGCAGATTGCCGACAAGCCGTCGAACGTCGCCTCGCGGTTCTTTTACGAGCAGGGTGAACCGGATGCTGCGTTCGCCAAGGCGGCGCTCGTTGTCGAGCGGGAGTTCCGCACGGGCACAGTGCACCAGGGGTACATCGAGCCGCACGCTTCCACCGCGCTGTGGAATGCGGACGGCCACATCACGATCTGGACCTGCACGCAGGGGTCCTTCTCGGTCCGCGAACAGATGGCCCATCTGCTGAAGGTGCCGCAGACCTACGTCAAGGTGATTCCGACCGAGATCGGCGGCGGGTTCGGCGGCAAAATTTCGGTGTACCTCGATCCTGTCGCGGCGCTGCTGTCGAAGAAATCGGGCAAGCCGGTCAAGATCATCATGAGCCGGGCCGATGTGTTCGAGGCGACCGGCCCGACGCCGGCGTCGTACATCCGCTGCAAGGTCGGCGTCGACAAGGAGGGTCGCATTGTCGCCGGCGACGCGTACCTCGCCTATGAAGCCGGCGCGTATCCCGGCTCGCCGATCAACCCCGGCTGCATGTGCATCTTCGCGTGCTACGAGTTCCCGAACGCGCGTGTCGAAGGATTCGACGTCTGCGTCAACAAGCCGCGCACGAATGCCTATCGCGCCCCCGGCTCGACCAACGCCGCCTACGCGGTCGAGACGGTCATTGACGAAATCTGTGCCCGGCTCAAACTCAGCCCGCTCGAATTCCGCCTCAAGAACGCGGCGAAGGAAGGGACGCGGCGCGTGGACGGCATCGTGTATCCGCGCGTCGGCATGATCGAAACGCTGGAAGCGATTCGCGACAGCGAACACTGGAAGTCGGCTCTGAGCACGCCGTCTCACAGCGATGCGAACGGCAACGGCCATGCCGGTCCGACGTTCAGCTCGAAGGTCAAGGTCGGGCGGGGGATCGGCTCCGGCTACTGGTTCAATGCCGGACTGAAATCCAGCGTCACGGTGACGGTGAACTCCGACGGCAAGGTCTCGCTGGTGGAAGGTTCGACCGACATTGGCGGCTCCCGCACCGGCATTGCGATGCAGCTCGCGGAAACTCTCGGCATCCGGGCGGAGGACGTGAACCCAATCGTCGCCGACACGGACAGCGTGGGCTACAACGACGTCACCGGCGGCAGCCGGGTCACGCACACCACCGGCATGGCGGCGCATAAGGCCGGCATGCTGATCCGCGACAAGCTGTGCGAGCGTGCCGCGCAGATCTGGGAAGTGCCGGTGGACACTGTCAGTTACGACGGGGGCACAATCGTCGCGAAGAGCGGGCAGAAGTTCACGTTTGCAGAACTGGCCGCCAAGCTGCCGCACACCGGGGAAGCGCTCACGGTCTCCGCCGACGTCAACGCCCCGTCGGCCGGCGGCGCTTTCGGCACTCACCTGGTTGATGTCGCGGTTGATCCCGAAACCGGCAAGGTCGACATTCTGCGGTACACGGCGGCGCAGGACTGCGGCACGGCGATTCATCCCAGCTATGTGGAAGGTCAGATCCAGGGGGGCGCGGCGCAGGGGATCGGCTGGGCGCTGAATGAAGAATACTTTTACGACGACTCCGGCCGCATGCGGAACTCGACCTATCTGGACTACCGCATGCCGACGACGCTGGACCTGCCGATGATCGACTGCCTGATCGTCGAAGTGCCGAATCCGGATCATCCGTTCGGCGTCCGGGGTGTCGGAGAAGTGCCGATCTGCCCGCCGCCGGCGGCGATCAACGCAGCGGTCTTTAATGCCATCGGAACGCACATGTACGAGCTGCCGATGTCGCCGTGGCGCGTCGCGGCGAAGCTTGATTCGACGAACAAATAGCCAGCCGTCGCTTGTGAAACAGCGGGCTTATGCCCGCCGCTCGCCGTGATGCACCGCTCGCCGCATGGCCTCCGCGGACTCGCGGAGGAACTTGCGTGGAAACCGGCGTGTCAGCGGCCACGTCCAGCGGACGAGTGGGTGATGCGGCCGGTAGAAGGCCTGCACGTCGTACCAGACGGTATCGTCGTCGCGGTTCCACTCGATCTGAAACCGTTCTTCGCCGCACTCAACGTGCTGCGGCAGGGTGCCGTAGATGATGGCGTATCGAGCCGGCGAGGCGTCGCATTCGTCGATCACCGCCACGATCCGGCTGACACTCAAGGCCCACACACCGCAGGCCCGCGCCAGGATCCCGACCTGAGCGCCGGGCTCCGGCGCGATTGACGGCCAGCAGAGCCGGACCCAATCGACATCGAACTGCCGCCAGTTCCGCAGCGCTGTTGCGGCTGCGTCGAACACGGCCTTGCCGGTTCCCAATGGAACTTTCACCCTGTTGGTGAGAAACCCTGCCGGCCAGGCCCCTTCGATCGCGCCGACCTGGGCATAGGTGAACGGTTTGCGGCTTTGCGCGTCGAGGGCTCGCCGGATGTCATCGTCGGTCGGTTGCCTCAGCGAGAACATGGCTGTTTCCACGTCGCCGGCAGATTCTGCCGGGTCCGTCAGCGGTTTGGGCCGGAGCAATCGTTACGACCGTTACGACCGGCAGACTCCCGTGCGGTCCGGACGATCCAGATCGCACACCCGATTCTGGGGCGGCGTCCGGTAGCGTCGGCGGACGATCATAGTGAGTCGAGTCGTCACGGTGCTGCTGCGGGCAGCATCCTGACCGCAAATCGGGGACGGTCGTCACTGGCGTGACCCGTCTCAAAAGCGGTCGCGACATACGCACGCCGGCAGGACTCGAGCCGGCACGGCCTGGTGCGCAGCGAAGGAATCACGACGATGCTGGTCCTGTCTCGACATCGCGATGAGAGCATTATCATCAACGATAATATCGTCGTGACGATCGTCGACATCCGGGGGGACAAGGTCCGTCTCGGCATTCAGGCTCCCTCGAACATTCCGGTCCACCGCCAGGAAATCTACGACGCGATCCAGCGCGAGAAGGCCCGCGAAACCGGGTCGGACGCCGGCGACAAGACGGCCTGATCCGTTGGAGTCCAGGCTTTAGCCTGCGTGAGCGAACGACCTGCAGCGGATGCATTCGAGGCAGCCTGAAGGCTGAACTCCAACGACGCGTCGCATATCAGCACGTCGACGTCCGTTCCAGCGCCGTAGCCCTCCAGCTCCGCGGGGACGATGACAGTGCCGTCCGCACGCGTGGTCGATGACAGAATCGACGCGCCCCCAATGACAGTGGGCGGACTCCCGCTTCGTCCGCGCGCACCGGGCTGCAGTCCGCACAGGCGAACGTCGTCGGTCGCCGGCGTGTCAGGCATGCGTGCCGGGTTTCGAACCGGGAGCATTTACGGCTTCTTCACAGACGTCCCTGCACGATCGGTTTGCGTCAAAGTCGCCGGCTCCCCCGGGGGAATGGCATTGGAATTGAGGCGGCAGGGATCACGGGCGGTTGGGCACGACCGCGCCAGATCACTCCGCTGGCGGAGCTTTGCAGGCTCGACAGGCGTTGTCTGCCGCCAGACCCGCTATTAGAATACTGCGGCGTTCACTGCTGCCGTGCCAAGCGTGGGAGACCCTGGCGGATGATCTCACAGGCTCTGCATTCCGGTTCAGCCGTTAATTCGGCCGGAGCCGTCATCAACGGCGACGTTCAGCACTCGTCTGCAGCGATGCAGGCGAGTGTGCTGGCTCTCAACCGCAATTTCTCGGCCGTCCACGTGCTTTCGGTGCGGCGCGCCTTCTGCCTGATTTTCAAGGAACTGGCCGAAGTCATCCACGTCGAGGACGGCCGGTTTGTCGGATACGACTTCGACGCGTGGCGGGAAGTCAGCGAATTGCGGGCTTCGCTCGACGAGCGCGCCGACCACGACGACTTCATCCGCGCCGTCAATTTCGAAATCCAGGTGCCCCGGATCATCCGGCTCCTGAAGTACGACCGGCTGCCGCGGAATGCGGTGAAGTTCAACCGCCGGAACATTTTCCTGCGCGACGAGCATCGCTGCCAGTACTGCGGCCGGCACTACACGTCGACCCGATTGAGCCTGGACCACATCATGCCGCGCAGCCGCGGCGGCCCCGATACGTGGGAAAACGTCGTCTGCGCGTGCCTCAACTGCAACGTGCGGAAGGGTGGGCGCACCCCGACGGAGGCCGGCATGAAGCTGATCAAACCTCCCGTCAAGCCGCCGCGCAGTCCGTTGATCTGCCGGCATCTGGCGCAGCGGAAGTACGCTGCCTGGCACACGTTCATCGGCGCGGCCGCCTCCATCACCGTCGAATGATTGCGGACGCCGCCCCGGCGCGCGGCGTCCGCTGCCAGCCTGCAGCCCGTGTCCCGTGAGCGCTCCTCCGTCCGTCACCGACTCGCCGGG
>JAEUIG010000750.1 GCA_016795125.1 Planctomycetaceae bacterium
GCGCGAACCGCCGCGGCCGCCCGCCCGGATCGGGACCGGAACTCGCCGCTGATTCGCTCGGCGGCGTAGACAACTCGCGGACGACATCATTGATCCAGCCTCCCTCGCGGTCGATCATCTGCAGCGCTTCGTTGTCGTTGCGGAGGAAGACCGTCTGCAGCAGGCTGGCGTCGGCGGAGCGGTCGCAGTCGCAATTGTTCTCACGAGTGGACCGGCCGAAGACTGCGAGGGCGTAATCGGGTCCGCGTCCTCCGCGATTGGCGCGCGGTCCGGAGTTGTAGACCAGCATGCGCCCATCCAGTTGCGTTGCGAACTCTTCCGCCTGTTCGTGGCCGGCGGTCGCCAGCACGAGGGCGTCGTACGCCACTTCCGACGGCAACCGCCGCGGCACCGCCCGGCTGAAATTCCGTTCGTCGTGCACGTTCGTCTCTGTCGGCTTCCATGACCGCTGATACGTCGCGCTGTTGCAGATTTCGCGGTGCACCCAGTGCATGTCGAAGTTGTGCGCAACGAAGCCCTTCGCGAGGTGCTCGAGCAGCGGCGCGTTCGACGGCGGGTTCGCGAGCGACAGGTCGTCCGTCGGCTCCACGATCCCGCGGTGGAAGTAGTTGGCCCACACGCGGTTCACGAATGCCTTGGCAAAGAGCTGCTTTTCATCGGTCCGCAGCCAGTTCATCAGCGCGGTGCGCGGATCACGGACTTCGGCCAGGTCGACGGTTTCGCCGCCGAGCAGCCGGGCCACCGCAACGTTCGCCGGCGCCTCGTCGTCATCATTCTTCTTCTTCGGGCCGCGACGATTGACTCCCCGCACAATCTGCACATCCGGGAAGGGAACCGTCTTCCCCTCGCGCGCCGCCTGCGCAATCCCGCGCTGCAGCTCGCCTCCCTTCTTGTCCTTGAGGCCGAGTTCCGCGATCAGCGCCTGCGCCTCGCGCGGGTTGCCGCCGCCGCGTGCGTAGCGGACACGCTCAAAGAACAGCTCGAACTGCTCGAAGTCCGACTGCGTCCAGACGTCGAACGGATGCTTGTGGCACTGGGCGCACTGGATTCGCGTCCCCATGAAGGTGTACGCAAACCCGATCGCCCGCTCCTCGCTCGTCATGAAGTTCCGCCGGCCCCAGAAGTAGATCAGGCCGTCCGTATCGGCGAACGACTGGTCGCCGTCGCCGCGGTTCATCGCGCTCATCCTCTCGCAGTACGCGCGGTAATCCTCATCGGCCTGCCGGCCCTGCGCGAGGACGATGCCCTCCACCAGCTGGTCGTAAGGCACATTCTGCTCGACCCGCTGATTGATCCAGTCGTACCACTGCCGCGGCACGGTTCCGCGCGCCGCCGCACTGGCCTGGTTCAACTGCGCCGGGCTGTTGCCGGTCCAGTCGCACCGCTTCGTGGTCCACCACGCGGCATACGCCGGCGTCTTCAGCAAATCATCGATCTTCTTCGCACGCTTGTCGGCAGACTCGTCCGCGAGGAACTGCCGCACTTCGTCTGAGGTCGGCAGCGTGCCGGCCAGGTCGAGGCTCACCCGCCGCAGGAATTCCTCGTCGGTGCAGACATCCGACGGCACCACGCCCAGCTTCCGCAGCTTCTGCACGACCAGTTCATCGATCACCGTCGGCGTCGGGACCTCCGGGAAGCGGTCGTCGACCAGTTCGCTGACCGGACGCAGCACCGGCACCGCCACGACCGCCGCGTCGTAACTGACGACAACATGCGTATCGCCCGTCGTACCGGCCGTCACCAGTCCCCCGTTATCGATGCCGGCGATGGCTTCGTCATTCGTCTGAAACCGGCACAGGCAAGTCACGTCCTCACGCGCTCCGTCGCTCCAGACGGCGACCGCCTGCAACTGCTGGCGACCATCGTTCGAGGCAAACCGCACTTCCGGCGGCATGATCTCCAGCCGCGTCAGCGAAGCGGCGTCCTCTGCACGCGGCTTGGCGCCCCCTTCGATCCAGCTCAACAACAGGTTGTACTCCCAGCTGCCCACCTCCAGCCGCTTCCCCCCTTCGTGCGGGTCCTGCAGCGTCGGCTTGTGCAGCGCGTAGCTCGCGGCCGGATCATCCGTATCAATCCGCTCCGACAGCCCCTGGTGGTCCATCTCGAAGTCGTAACCGAACAGCGACAGCTGGAACCCGCCGCGCCCCTGGAACGAACCATGGCACGCACGCCCGTTGCAGCCGAGCTTGCCCAGCAGCGGCACAACGTGCCGCTGAAAATCCGGCGTCTCGTCAGTCGTCGCGGCGAACCGGTCGCGCGTCGGCACGATCACATCGTCGGCCGGAGCGTTTACCGAAAGCAGGGCGGCGATGAGTACTGCTGAGATGCAGGTTTTCATGGCAACGACTTAAATGTTCAGGGATCGGAAAGTGACTGTCGGGTCGCGTCGAGAATGAATGCCGTTCGTTGCACGGCTCGGCGGGAGCCTCGCCCTCCCGGATCAGTCCGGGGACGATTCCAAAGGTGACTGTGATTCCGTTTGTGCGTCGACCGCGGTCTCCGACGCCGCTGCTTCCGGCGGCGGCACGGAGGCCGACGACTCTGTTCGACTCTGTCCGGCCTGGACCCGCTTCTTGACGCGCGCCAGCAGCGCGTCCACGTCGGCATCCGCCGTTGGACGCCCTTCAATCTCCGCGATCTGGCCATCCACCCGTTCCAGACGCGCCGTCAGCCGCTCGCGCTCCTGCCGCAGTTGGCTCAGCCGGAACTCCTGCCGCTGTTGCATCAATTCCTTGAGCCGCGGACGAATCTCGTCGGCGCTTCCCCGCCCGGCACGAGCCGCCAGCAGACGAATCTGCGAGTCCATCGTCCACAACTGGAGTTCGTAC
>JAEUIG010000780.1 GCA_016795125.1 Planctomycetaceae bacterium
AAGTTCGCGGCACGCTGGCACGTTCGCGGATGCGCCGCGATACTGGCGGTGATCGAGAGCGGCGGGCGCAGAAAACTCGCGGCGCTCTCACCCTGAACTTGATTTCGGACGACCATGACTCAGCCCATTCAGTTTCCCGGGGAAGATCGCTCCAACGCCGCACGTGCGCAGCTCACGTCCGGCGAACCGCTGGCTCTCCGGACCTTTACGCCGACGCAGGCCGTCTTTGCGAAATCGGCCGGCACGTTCCACTTCACCCCGGAAGGCCGGCGGCTCTACGACTTTTCCAGCGGGGTGCTGGTGTCGAACCTCGGACACAACCCGCGCCGGTGGATGCAGCGGTTCGCGCGCTACATGGGCTGGAAGCCGGAGCACATCACGGGCGAAGGGACGGGGGAGTTCTTCGAGGCGGTCACTCTCACGGCCTACAACGCGATGACGGAACTGGAAGCCCAGGCCGTCGCACGGCTGCTGCAGAGCGTGCAGGCCACGCCGCACGGCCGGCAACTGGACTCCGTGCTGTGGGCGGCCTCCGGATCGGAGGCGGTGCAGAAGGCGCTCTGGGCGTGTCTCCGGCGCGACGAATCGCGCGACATCATCGTCGCGACGCGGTACGGGTTTCACGGCAAGAAGGGGCTGGCCGGCGCTTGCACCGGAAGTGAAAAGGACCGCGACCGCGATCCGCGCGTGAAGTTCATCAGTTTCCCGATGGAGGAGATCGACGACGTCAGCCGCGCCCCGGGAGAATTCCACGCCCAGCGGTACGCCGACGAGCTCGACTCGCTGTGGACCAGTCTGGGCAAGCGAATCAACTGCCTGATTACCGAGCCGTACATCGGCGGCGGCGGCAGCTACCATCCGCCGTCCGCCTACCTGCAACTGCTGCAGCAGTGGTGCCGCGCGCACGACGTGCTGTTCGTCCTCGACGAAGTGCAGTCGAACTTCGGCCGCACCGGCCGGATGTACGCCTTCGAGAAGCACGGCATCGCACCGGACTTCGTCTGCCTCGGAAAAGGGCTCGGCAACGGGGTCCCGGTCAACGCGGCCGTCGGACGCAGCGACGTGCTCGCCAAGCTCAGCTACGGCGAAGGCTCCGATACCTGGAGCGCGTCGCCGATGGGCTGCGCCGCCGTGCTGGCCACGCTCGATGAATTCGCCGATGGACAGGTGCTGGAGCAGACCGGCAAGCTTTCCGCCATTTTCCAGGCGGGACTGGTCCGCCTGAAGGAGACGGGACTCATCGCCAAAGTGCGCGGCGAGGGCATGGTGTTCGGCATCGAATGCGCCGCCGCCGGAAAGCTGCAGCCGGGCGAAGTCGCCAACGCGATCGTCAAGGCGTGCTACCTGGGACGCGACGGCAAGGGGGACGGCATCCACCTGCTCGGACCGCTGGCCGGGAAGGTCATCCGCATCGCCCCGCCGATGACCATGACCGACGCCGAAGCCCGCCAGTCGCTCGACCTGCTGTTCGATTCCATCTCATCGCTCGCCCGGCAACTGGCAGGTTGATTTTAGTCCTCGGTCGATCGGTGAATGTCAGGCAGCAATCGCAGACGAAGCTGCGTTTCGTCCCACCAGAATCACCACGGAGTGCACGGAGAACACGGAGTCAGCGACTCCTCAGGTTTGCAATTCTCCGTGACCTCCGTGCACTGCGTGGTAAATCTGGCCCTTCGAATTGCTGCTGTGCTCACGATCTCGGAGCCTGACAGTTATCGATGTTCAGACCAGTAGGGTGGGCTTTGCCCACCACCGCTCAATGTCGACGAACGATTGGCGGTGGGCACAGCCCACCCTGCTGTGCTACCGGGTGGGATAGGATTCGATGCTGGTGACAACGCGTTTGCGCTGCAGCACCGGCGCCTGGCCGGGCTGGGTGATCGTGATGTCGAACTCCTGCACGATGCGGGATTCCTTCGGCAGGCCGGAATCCCGAAAGAGCACGCATTCGCCGACCGTCGTGCCGCGTTCGACGAGCACCTGCATCGCTTTGTGAGCGACGGCCTGGATGCCGGTGGAGAGCAGCGGCGTGACGTCGCCCCGCACGTCGACGACGGCGAATTCGTCGGTCAGCTCACGGAGCGTGCAGAGGGTGTCGATGTGCATGGGCACGGGGCGGGCAATGCGGCGGGTGCGTCGCCACGATTCGCCGGCCGCCTTGGACTCGTCGACGGGGAGCAGTCCGATCGTGTCGTCGATGAAGTCTGTCACGCCGTCCTCGCCGGTGCCTGCTTCGACTCCCAGGAGGACCTCATCACGGCTTTCGGGCGGTACCTGGGCGAGCGCCGCTTGCACGAACTCCGCAAAGCCTTCGGTACGCGTAATGCGGTTGTCCGCGCCAATCCAGAACGAGAATCCGTGGCCGACCATTCCCTGGTAGGCGGCGAGTTCCAGCGGGAGGGCCAGCGGCGGCTGCGCCGAATCGTATTCGACGGGATGACGGCCTCCGTCGCGACGATAGCGGATGCGGTCGTACTGGACTGCGAGCCGCGAGCCGCCCTCCCCTGCCCCCTCGACGGTGATGGCGAGCAGCATCTCAAGCCGCGATCGGCTGGTGTCCGCAGCGTCATTCGTGCCGGCTTTCTGGATCAGCTCCTGCTCGACAACTTTGCGTAGAGGGAACCGGTCGCCGACATGGAGCTGCAACCGGAGTTGCACACGTTCGACGGGAGGCGCCTGCGGAACGCCGGGATCGGCCGCGGCGGTCGTCGATTGGGGTAAGCCCGAACTGTTGCCGCCACACCCGGCAGCCAGAAGGCAGCCGAGCAGCATCGCACGCGCAACGAATGTCGGTGTTTGCATGTGAATGACGCTGTCCGTTCCGGTGTTGATGCATCGTGCACGCGTCGGCGCTCATGGAGGCGTCACAGCCAACGACGGCGTCTGCCTCCCCTGCCGGGGCGGGGCTATCCGATTCCGATCTGTCCCGGGGGTTCCACTCCGCTCGCCTGCCGGCGAGCTGCGTTCCACCCCCAGCTACATTCTGTCGCCCCTACCGGGGCGGGCACCGCTGGCGACTGTATGCGTTCGTTCGCCGTCAGCCTGCTGATGATTGACAGCCGCGCTGACTGCCTGCCAGCAGGGCGGGAACATTAGCGGTGGAAGGAGGTTCGGGCCAGACGACTTCTGCTGCTCCGCCGGCCGGACATTCGGCACAACCGGCAAGGCCGGTGCGACCCGCAAAGTCCGACATGCCGGACTGACTATCGGGATCAGAGTCCGCAACCGGGCAAACCGGCGAAAGTTGGGGGTCTGCCCTGCGTGCCCAAGCTATGCCTTTTATGGCGATTCACCTGCGCGGTCTTGCGCGGGCGCCATTGCACGTCTGCCGACCGGTGACCGCAATCCCACGGTGCACCGCGAATCGATCGGGATGTCGTCCATGGTCAGCCGAGAAGGCTCCTCCGCGAAGTACTCGTCGGACTGGAGCATCGACATTCCGAAGATCCCGGGGTGCACCACGGTCGCTCCGGTTGAGTGCCGGATCGCACAGACCATGCAGGACCGGATGGCGGCCTTCGGGCTGGTGTACGACAAGTACCTTGGCAAGGGCATGCTGCCGACCAACCCGTATCGCATGCGGGTCATCGAACATCACCTGTTGCCGACCACGACGGTCTTCGTTGCTGTCCGTGACGGCGAAGTGGTCGCGACGGTCACACTGATCGGCGACGGCGAGATCGGCCTGCCGATGGACGGCATCCATCCGGAAGTCACGCATGCAGTCCGGCTCCAGCAGCTGTACGTCGGCGAGGTGTCCTGCCTGGCGTTCAAGAAGCAGGAGATGAAATACGTCCTGCCGATCTTCATCGAGCTGACGCAGCTGATGTCGCAGTTCGCGCGAGCGAACGGGATGCACCAGTTTCTGATTGGCTGCGTTCCCCAGCACGCCCGGTTCTACTGCCGGTTCCTGGGTTTCGAGCAGATCGGCCAGGTCCGCCCTTATCCCACCGTCTGCAATACGCTCGGCGTCGCCTGCTGCCTGGACTTTGCACGCATCGATCGCGAGCGGCCCGACTGCTACGACAAATACTTCGGGCACCAGCTGCCCGCTGCAAAACTCGCGACGACGCCGATGTCGCCGTTTGAACGCGACGCCTTCGGGCAGGTGATCCAGAAATCCGAACAGCAGCTGCTGCAGATGGTCTGACGAAAGCCTGTGCGATCGATGGGGAGGGCGAGGCTCGCGCCCAGCCGCTGTATCAGCGGAGTCCTTCGTTCATCGCGGCTCCGCAGGAGCGTTGCCCTCCCGGATGCATATTCCCACCGTTTTCAGCACTGCCGCGTCCCAGTCATGTTGTGGTTTGCACTCAAATCGATCGGCTCTGATCGCGGCAAGGTGCTGACCGCGCTGATCGGCGTCGTCTTTTCGGTCGTCCTCATCGAACTGCAGGGCGGTCTGTATCTCGGCCTGATGCACAAGGCCCGCATCCTCACCGAGAACACAGACGCCGACATCTGGGTCAGCCACCCGGACGTCCAGCTGGTCGACCTGCCGCAGTCGATTCCGGAAGACCGCATCAACCGCGTTCGCACGGTGCCCGGGGTGGCCGAAGCGGAACCATACATCGTCGGCAACGCCTACGCGTCGTTTGGAGACGGCCACTACGAGAACGTGTGGGTGCTCGGGGCCGATCCGCGCACGTCGCTGGGGCGCGGCTGGTCGTACACGCAGGGAGGGCCGGCCTCGCTGCGCCGGCCCGACAGCGTCAGCGTCGATGAATGCGACGCCGACAAGCTCCGCAACGCCGATCTGGGGACGCTGTTCGAGGTGAACGGCCGCAAGGCGCGCGTGGTCGCCACCACCCGCGGCATCCTGCCGTTCACAACGACGCCGTACCTGTTCACGTCGCTGGAGAACGCCCGCGCCTACACCGGCACTACGCCCGGCCATTGCTCGTATTTCCTGGTCCGCTTGCAGCCCGGCGCTGACCGCCAGGCCGTCGTCGCGGAGATTCAGCGGCGCATCCCCGAGTTGAGTGCATTCACCGCGGCGCAGCTGGGCGACCTGTCGCAGCGATACTGGATGAGCCGCACAGGAATCGGCATCAGCTTCGGCGCGGCGACGCTCCTCGGACTGCTCGTCGGACTGACAATGATCGCGCAGAGCCTGTACGCGCTGGCCCTCGATCACCTGGCCGACTACGCGACCCTCAAGGCCATTGGAGCGGATGACAAGCAGGTCGGCGCGGTCGTCGTCTGGCAGGCGCTGGCAATCGCCGCGGCCGGCTCGGTCGTCGGCGTCACCTTCGTGCTCGTCACTCAGCGCACGATGTCGTCACCCATCGCACCAATCGAGCTGACCCCGCAACTGCTGGTCGCAGGCGTTGTCGCTGTCGTCGGCGTCTGTCTCGCCGCCACCGTGCTGCCGGCCTTGCGGATCCGCCGCATCGATCCGGCCCTCGTCCTGCAAGGCTGACCGGTCCATGTTGGAAATCGCCATCCACGCTCGCGGACTCGCTAAAGCCTACCGTACCGGTCAGGCCGAAAGCCCGGTGCTGCGCGGCGTCGACCTGCAGGTTCCGGCCGGCGAATGCGTATTCCTTGTCGGCCCGTCGGGCAGCGGCAAATCGACACTGCTGTCGATTCTCGGCTGTGTGCTCACGGCGGATTCCGGCGAACTGCGGCTGTTCGGCGAAGACGTCACCAACCTGACGCCGGGCGAGCAGGCCCACTATCGCCTGCGACAGATCGGATTCGTGTTCCAGCGGTTCCACCTGTTCGATCGCCTCTCGGCGTGGGAGAACGTGCGAGTTGTTGATGAACTGCTGGGGCGCTCGAAACCGGAGTCGCGCCGACGGGCCCTCGAACTCCTCGACCTCGTTGGACTTGCCGATCGTGCCGACCACCGGGTGACTCAGCTCAGCATGGGGCAGCGGCAACGCGTGGCACTGGCCCGCGCGCTCGCGGCGGACCCGCCCCTCGTCCTCGCCGATGAACCGACCGCGTCACTGGACGCAGAGAGCGGCCAGAACGCGATGCGAATCCTCAAGCGATTGTGCCGCGACTTGGGCAAGACGGTGCTGGTCGTCACGCACGACAACCGCATTTTTTCGCAGGCGGATCGCATTCTGACGATGGCCGACGGCCGCATCAGGCCCGAGCGCGTCGCACCGCCGCATTCCAACCGCAGCACACCACAGCTCGCTGTGGATGTCGCAGAGCTCACAGCCTGCCTGACGGCAGCGACAGGGAATTGACCATGAAATCGTGCATCTGGCTGGCGTTTGTCGCCGTCGCGGGCGTCTGTCTGCTCAGTACGGAACTGCTGCTTCCGCAGGCATCGGGAGTGACAGCGACGTTTGCCTCGAAAGAGGCCGCGTCAACCGCTGTTCGAGAAGTGTTTGCCGCCGGAGTTGTCGAAGGCGCACAGCGATCGACAGAGCTGGAGTTTGAGCTTTCCGGAAAGATCGTGGAGATTCCGGTCGTCGAGGGGCAGGTTGTGCAACAGGGGGACATCTGCGCGCGGCTGGACGACGCGGTGTGGCGACACAAACTGGCGGAATCCGAGGCGGCCCTGCAAGTCGCGCAGGCCGAGCTGGAACGGCTTGTGAACGGCGCGAGCCCCGAAGCCCGCGAAGTGGTGCGAGCCGATGCCCGCGTCGCCGAAGTCCAGGCGCAGCAGGCGAAAGCCCATTGGGACCGCGCCGCACGGCTGTTCGAACAGAAGGCCATGCCGGCTCAGGATTACGACCAGTACCGCTACCTGCATGATGCGGCCGTCGCGCGGCTCGCGCAGGCGCGTGCTCAGGTCGCCGAGATCGAAGCGCCGGCCCGCCAGGACGAAGTTCGTGGCGCGCAGGCCCGGGTCAACATGGCGGCGGCAGCCGTTGCGGAGGCCCGCACACAGCTCGAACGCGCCGTCCTGCGTGCACCGATCGATGGAGTGATCCTGACCGTCGAAGTCGAGCCGGGAGAACGGGTCGCCGTCGAACAACCACAGGCGGTCGTTTCGATGACCAGCCTCAGCCAGGTTCGCGTGCGGGCATTTGTCGAAGAGCTGGATGCCCTGTCGCTGCAGCCCGGAGCTGCTGCGTTCGTCGTCGCAGACGGCAACCAGGACGTCCGCTACAGCGGACGCGTGACATGGGCCGCTCCCGTCATGGGCCCGAAGTCTCATCGCCACCATCGGCCCGGCGAGATGTACGACCTCGAAGTCCGTGAGGTGCTGATCGTCCTCGACGATGCCCAGGAGCTGGTGGTCGGCCTGCCGGTCGACGTGTTCATCGCGGCGGCGGCGGCTCCGGCAACGACGACCGACACTCAGCACTCCCTGCATTGAGTACCCCCGATCGGGTGGCACGCCCAGACCAACGGGATGGGCGTGGCGAGCGTTCACCCGACTCGCATCCCAGAGACCGTGAATCCAATTGACATCGACCACGCCCTTCCTTCGTCAGGGCGTGCCACCCGGCCAACAAAGACTACGGGATCGTTATCATGTCACACGCCTCCGTCACCGCGCCGCTGCCGCCGGCCAGTGCAGCGCTCGATCGCATCGACCACGCCTACTCCGATCCTGCCTGGTGGTACAACCTCCGCGGACTCGGCATTTTGACGTTCGCGTATCGGACGACGGTCTGGTCGCAGGTGGCTTTCCTCGAACAGAACATCTCGGCGAATCACCTGGAGATTCCTGTCGGCACCGGCACGCTGCTGAACCTGGTGCTGCGGTGGCGCGCCTTCCGTGGCCGTCCCATCGGCCGGATCGTCGCCGTGGATTACTCCGAGACGATGGTCGCGGCAGCGCAGCAGGCTTTCGCCAGATGGCGGAGCGTCGAAGTCGCCCGCGGCGACGTCGCGAATCTCCCGTATGCCGACAGCGAGTTTGATTCGATCAACATTGCCAACGGGTTTCACTGTTTCCCCGATCCCGATGGCGCGGTCCGCGAGATGCTGCGCGTCCTGAAGCCGGGCGGAACCGTCGCCACCAACGTGCTGCTCGTTCCGCGCGGTCCCCAGCCGCTGCGAGCCATCGCGCAGCGGATCGACGACTGGGGAATTCGGAAAGGGCTGCTGATCCGGCCGTTCGAGCTCGACGACATCCTTTCGAAATTCCGCCACGCCGGGTTCGAGATTGTCGATGCCGACGTGCGGGGCAATACCGTGAATATCCTGGCGAGAAAGTGCGCGTGATGAGCCTCGAACTCCTCGATCTGCTCGAAAGTGAAACGTCCGTTCCCGGCGCCGCGCCGCGGGCACAGGAACCCGCGGCGCAACCGCGTGCCACCGGACCGCAATGGGACTACTCCC
>JAEUIG010000782.1 GCA_016795125.1 Planctomycetaceae bacterium
GCAGGTCTCCCTCCGACCCCCGACCCCGTCGTCTTACCCCCCAACCCAGCCCCCGCCTATAATCTCACCGAACGCCAGCTGGCCAGGACTGCTTTCGAGAACCATGGGTATCTATTCTCGCGACTACTTGCGCGACGACGAACACGGCGGCGGTGCGCCGCGCGACTTTGATGCCATCAAGTGGATCATCATCGTCAACGTCGCGGTGTTTGTGCTGCAGGTCGTCTGGCAGCACGACGTCACCCTCGAATTCGGCGGCATCGCCACGTCGGTTCGTGAACCCGTCATCAATGGCTGGCTGGCTCTCGATGCGTCCGCCATTTTCGGCGGCCAGGTCTGGCGGCTGCTCACCTACGAGTTCCTGCACAATCACCACGATCAGTGGCACCTGTTCTTCAACATGCTCGGCCTGTTCTTTGCCGGCCGGAAGGTCGAAGCCTATTACGGGCCGCGCGAGTTCCTCTTCTTCTACTTGACCTCCGGCATTCTGTCCGGAATCTTCACCGTCTTCTGGTTCGCCGCCCTGGGCCCCGCCGGCTGGTCCGCCATTGGTGCGTCCGGCGCCGTCGCGGCTGTGTTCATCCTGTATGCGCTGCACTGGCCGTTTGATGTCTGGCGCATTTTCTTCTTCCTGCCGGTCCAGGCGATGTGGCTCGCCATCCTGTATGCGGTCTCGGACCTGTACCCCATGCTTGCACAGCTTGGCGGCAGCCGCGACCACTACGACGGTGTCGCCCATTCGGCCCACGTCGGCGGCATGCTGTTCGCCTTGTTTTATCAGCGACGCGAGTGGCGGATCGCCCCGCTGTTCGACCGCATCCGCGTCGGCGGCGTCAAACGCGTGTTCAAGCCGCGCACCAAATTGCGTGTGTTCGAACCCGAAACGCCGGCCGATCCCGAAGCCCGCCTCGACGAACTGCTCGCCAAAATCGCCGCGAAGGGCGAAGCCAGCCTCACCGACGCTGAACGCGCCGAACTCGTCGCCATCAGTCGGCGCTACGGCAACCGGCAACGATGACCGCGCGCGGTTCCGCCGTCCCCTCCATGTACGCCCACATCCAGCGCGCTCCGCTGTTCCTGCTCCTGTTGCTCCCGGGCATCGGCATGCTGATCGCTGCCGGTGTGATCCCCGGGGCATGGACGGCGCGCGCAATCCTGCTTGTCGTCGGCGGCCTGATGATGGTGCTCACGTTCTGCTTCCGGCAGTTGTCGGTCCGCAGCGAGTCCGAGGCGCTGGTGATTGAGTTCGGTCCGCTGCCGCTGTTTCGCCGCCGTCTGTTGTTCGCCGAGATGGAGGGCGCTGCACCCGGACGAACAACGTCGCTCGACGGCTGGGGCATCCACATGAGCCCGCGCGGCGGCTGGACCTGGAACCTCTGGGGCTACGACTGCGTGCACATCGCTCTCACCGGCGGACGCCAGTTCCACATCGGCACCAATGACGCCGCAGGCCTCGCGCAGTTCCTGCAGTCGCGCATTGGCGTTCGACCATAGAGCCCGCAGTCGACAGGTCCCATTCGGACATTCGACATTGTTTCATTCCGACATTTGACTTCCGCTCTCCGCTTTCGGCTCTCCGCTTTCATCCACTCGGTTGGCGCGCGCACTCCCGTCATTACAATGCGCCACGTCTCCGCGCGATCTCCACATCACGCGGACGCAGCCGTTGCTTCGACATCTCTTGACCCTGCTGACCGGGAGTGAGGAGGCTGCTCATGCAAGACAAGTCCCAGCCGTCGCGCGGACGACCGTCGTTCAACCGCCGCGACTTTCTTAAAGGCTCCGGCGCTGCTGTCGCCGCCACCGCGGCGCTCGACGCGCAGCGTGAGGCCCAGGCCGCCGAAGAAAAAACCGTCTCCGGATCCACGAAGTTGACGCTCAACGTCAACGGCAAGGACCATGAGGTGACCGTCGAGCCGCGCACCACGCTGCTCGAAGTCCTCCGGTATCAGCTCAATCTGACCGGAGCGAAAGACCTGCAGGACGTCGCGGTCGACGGCGCCGATACCGTCATGATCGACGGCAAGGCGACCTACGCCGGCACGGTTCTCGCGCTGCAGGCGAAGGGGAAGCAGATTCGCACCGTCGAATCTCTCGCCGCCGGCGACAAGCTCGATCCGGTCGTCACCTGCTTTGTGAAGCACGATGCCATGCAGTGCGGCTACTGCACGCCGGGCTTCGTCGTCGCGACCCGCGCGTTCCTCGACAAGCATCCCCACGCAACGCTCGAAGAAATTCGAGCCGGACTTGGCGGGAACATCTGCCGTTGCGGTACCTACGACGGCATCACCAAGTGCAGCCTGGAACTCGCCCAGAAAGGAGGCGCGTGATGCCTGAACGCACCGTCGCGTGGAAGCCCCGCAGCGAAAACAAGGTCCTCGGCACCTACGTCGACCGCATCGACGGCGTCGAAAAGGCCACCGGACGCGCCAAGTATTCGACTGACATCAACCCGGCCGGCACGCTGTTCGCCAAGCTGCTCGTGTCGCCGCACGCTTACGCGAAGATCAAGTCGCTCGACGTGGAACCGGCCAGCCACATCCCCGGCGTCCGCAGTGCCTACATTTTTCCCGGACGCGAGCCAGGCGGGCAGATTCTGTTTGAAGGGCACCCGATCGTCGCCATTGCCGCCGACACTCCGGCCCAGGCCGATGACGGCATCAAGGCCATCAAGATCGAGTACGAAGTGCTCGATCACTTCGTGAGCGAGACCGATCTGGCGGCCGCCTACGAACGCGGCCGTGCCAAGCCGCAGAAAACGGCCCAGGAAGGGGATGTCGGCGCCGCCATCGCCGACGCAGATGGCACCGTCACCGGCTTCTACGGCATCCACACCATTACCCACATGTGCCTGGAGCCGCACGGCTCGCACTGCCAGTGGCCGGCCGAAGGCGAACTGCTCGCGCATCTTTCGACGCAGAACGTCAGCGGCACGCCGAACCAGTTCGCGCAGCCGCTCGGCATCGATGCGGCCAAGGTGACCGTCAGTTGCGATTACATCGGCGGCGGCTTCGGTTCGAAGTTCAGCGCCGACGAGTGGGGCGTCGCGTGCGCCGCCCTGTCGCGCCAGACGGGCCATCCGGTCCGGCTGCATCTCGACCGCGCCACCGAAATGAAAATCGGAGGCGTCCGTCCGTCGGGCTTCCTCGACGTCACCATCGCCTGCGACGCCGATGGCAAGATCACCGCCTGGGACGGGCATCACTGGGGCACCAGCGGACCGGACGGCGGGACGATCAACCAGGTGCCGTACGTCATCATCCCCAAGAACCGCCGGGTGCGGACCACGGGCATCGTGACGAACTGCGGACCGAGCCGCGCCTGGCGCGCGCCCAACCATCCCCAGGCCTGCGCGCTCACGGACACCGTGATCGACGATCTCGCCGCTGAAATGGAGATGGACCCGTACGACATGTTCCTGGCGAACCTCGACCTCGTCGGGTCGGACGCCAACGAGAAAGACGTCTACCGCCGCGGCATCTACGCCGCCGAGATGGAAGTCGCCGCAAAACTGATGGACTGGAAGGGGAAGTGGAAAGGCCGCGGCAAGTGGACGGAAGGCAACGAACTGCACGGCCTCGGCATGGCGCTCCATACGTGGGGCGGCCGCGCCGGCGGCGGCAAGTGCACCGTCCGCATCCGCCCCGACGGCACCGTCGAGGCGATGTCCGGCACGCAGGACCTCGGCACTGGTACCCGCACCGCCATTGCCATCACGCTGGCCGAGACGTTCGGCATCCCGGTGACCGCCGTGAAGGTCAACATCGGGACCAGCAAGTACCCGGCCTGCGGCGGCTCCGGTGGCAGCACGACCATCGGTGGCGTCACCGGCCCGCATCGCCGCGCCGGACTCGAAGCTCTCTGGAAAATCTTCGACCTCGTCGCTGCGAAGTTCAAGGTCGACGCCGGCACGTTGACCGCCGTCGATGGCCAGGTGCTGAGTGGCGACAAGAAGGTCTGCTCCTGGCCGGACGCCGCGCGGCTTGTCGGCCCGATGGGGCTGGAAGTCTCCGGCGAAGGCCCGAAGGACGACGGCCTCACCAACGACCAGGTCGCCGGCGTCCAGATGGCCCACGTCGCCGTTGATCCCGAGACCGGCATCACCCGCATGGTGAAGTACGTCGCCGTGCAGGACATCGGCACGATCATCAACCGCAAGGCGGCCGAAAGCCAGATCCTCGGCGCGATGATCATGTGCATCGCCTACGCGCTCTCGGAAGAGCGGATCATGGACGATGTCTCCGGCCGGTTCATCAATGCGAACCTGAAGGACTACAAGCTGCCGCGGATCGGCGACATCGGCGAACTCGTCGTCGAGCTGTACGAGCCGGACAGCGAGTACAGCCGTGGCGTCGTCGGACTCGGCGAACCGCCCGTCATCTCCGGCGGCGCGGCAATCTCCAACGCCGTCGCCAACGCCCTCGGCAAGCGCATCCCCGTCCTCCCGCTGACTCCCAAGCGCGTCCTCGACACGCTCAGCATCGCATAAACGCTTGCGGTTTCGCGTCCCAATCACCGACAACCGATAACCGACAACCGCCATGACCAACTTCGAATACGCCTGCCCCGAGACCGAGCAGGATGCGGTCGAAATGCTCCGCGAAGCGGGAGACGCCGCGACCGTGCTCGCCGCCGGCACCGATCTCGTCGCGCTCCTCAAATCCGACGTCGTCCAGCCCCAGCGGGTGGTCGACATCACCCGCATCGATTCGCTCCACGGAATCGAAGCGACGGAAGACGGCGTCGTCATCGGCGCACTCACCACGCTGGAAGACCTCAACGAAAGCCCGGTCCTCGCCGACTACCCCTGCCTGCGGGACGTGGTCGCCGGCATCCGCGCCTTGCAGATTCAGCAGAACGGCACGCTCGGCGGCGACCTGTGCCATCTCCCGAACTGCTGGTACTTCCGCAACGGGTACGGCCTGCTGGGACGCAACGACGGAAAGTCCCTGACCGAAGTCGGCGACAACCGCTATCACGCCATCTTTGGCAACAGCGGACCGGCGAAGTTCGTCAGTGCGTCCCGATTCGCCCCGGGACTGATCGCCTGGGACGCCGAAGTCCGCATCGCCGGTCCCGGCCCGCAGGACGCCGACTGGCTCCCGCTCCAGGACTTCTACACGACTCCCAGAACCGACCGGCATGGCATCTCGACCCTGAAGCCCGGGCAGCTCATCACGCACATCCGGTTGCCGCAGCGGGAACGGACGCTCAGCGCCGCCTACGAAGTGCTGGAGATGCAGGGCCTCGACTGGCCGCTCACGGCTGCCGCCTGCACGCTCGAACTCGACGAGGCCGGCCTCGTCCGCACAGCGAAAGTCGTCCTCGGCCACGTCGCGCCGATCCCGTGGGTCTCGCAGCCAGCCGTCAGCGCCCTGATCGGCCAGCCCATCACGGCGGAGACCGCCACGGCTGCCGGCCACGCCGCT
>JAEUIG010000800.1 GCA_016795125.1 Planctomycetaceae bacterium
CTGACCGACCTCAAGCAGCGCGGCCTGCTCGACGATACGCTCGTCGTCTGGGGGGGCGAATTCGGCCGCACGCCGATGGTGCAAGGCGGCGGCAACGACGGTCGTGACCATCACCCCAACGCGTTCACGATGTGGCTCGCCGGCGGCGGCGTCAAAGGGGGAGTCACGCACGGGGAAAGCGACGAGTTCGGCTTCAATGCGACGACCGGCCGCGTGCATGTCCACGACCTGCACGCCACGATCCTGCACCTGCTGGGCTTCGACCACACCCGCCTGACGCACAAGTTCCAGGGGCTCGACCAGCGGCTCACGGGAGTCGAACCGGCCCGTGTCGTCCAGGAACTCCTCGCGTAACTCCCGCTCCCCTCCCCCGCTTGCGGTTTTCGCAACCTCACCGTCGCCGCTCGAACTGCTTCCAGATTTCAATCACGACGAACGGCAGCGTCGAGACGGCCACGCACAGGATTGCATCGCGCGCCGGCAGCGCGACCGTGTGCAGGTAGGGCTGCAGCTGCGGCACGTAGATCACCGCGAACTGCAGCGCCGCCCCGAGCAGCACGGCGACCGTCAACCGGTAATTGCTCCACAGTCCCACCTGGTAAAACGGCGCCGATGATCGGATCGCCATCACGTGGAACAGCTGCAGCAGCGACAGCGTGAGGAACACCATCGTCTGTGCGCGCCGGAGCTGTGCCGCGCCTTCGGATGAGTCGGCCGCGGGCAGTTCGAGCCAGAACAGGATGATGCATGCCGCTGCCATCAATGCTCCCAGGACGCCGATGGCCCAGCCGAGACCGTCGGCGAACAGGCTGTCGCCGCGCTTGCGCGGATGCCGGCGCATGATGCCCGGCTCCGCTGGCTCGAATCCCAGCGCCAGCGCCGGCAGTCCGTCGGTCACCAGGTTGATCCACAGGATGTGCGCGGGCAGCAGCGGGAGCGGCAGTCCCATCGCGATGCAGGCCAGCAGGACCAGCACTTCCGCGGCGTTCGTCGTGAGCAGGTAGTTGACGAACTTGCGGATGTTGTCGTAGACGGTCCGGCCTTCTTCGACGGCGGCAACGATCGTCGCAAAGTTGTCGTCTGCGAGGACCATCACCCCTGCCTCCTTGGCGACGTCGCTGCAGGTGATCCCCATCGCCACGCCGACATCCGCCTGCCGCAGCGCCGGCGCGTCGTTCACGCCGTCTCCCGTCATCGCGGTGATGCTGCCGCGCGTCTGCCATGCGTCGACGATCCGCAGCTTGTGCTCCGGGGAGACGCGCGCATACACCGAAACGTGCGGCACGCGCTCAATGAGCGCTTCCTGCGAGAGCTGCTCCAGCTCGGGACCGGTGAGCACCTGGGCGCCGTCCTGCCGCAGTCCGATCTCGTCGGCGATGGCGAGCGCCGTGTCCGGATGGTCCCCGGTAATCATCACGGCGTGGATGCCGGCCGACCGGCATTCGGCGATCGCCGCCGCTGCTTCGGTCCTGACCGGATCGACGATGCCGAACAATCCCAGCAGTTCCAGGTCGGTCTCGGCAGAGTCACCGTCTTGCGGGAGTTCGTCGCGGTCCCAGTCGCGCGCGGCGACGGCGATGACGCGCCGCCCGCGCTTCGCCAGTTCATCCGCCCGGGCCTGCCAGCGGTCCTTCGTGGGGGCGTCGTGGCCGGCCCGGTCGAGGATTCGCTCGATCGCACCTTTGACGAACAGCCGCCGTCCTCCGTGCGGCGTGCGATGCAGTGTCGTCATTCGTTTGCGCGAGGAACTGAATGGCACTTCCGCCAGGCGGGGCCAATTCCGGCGCATCCCGGCGACGTCGGCCCCTTGCTCCTGCGCCGCCGAGACCAGCGCGGCCTCCGTCGGCGAGCCGACCGCCTCTCCCTTCCCGTCCGACTCGACGTTGCTGCAGAGTACGGCCCCACGCAGCAGTTCCTGCACGGCTTCGGGCGAATCCGACGCCGGCAGCATATCGGCGGCCGTCATCCGGTTCTGCGTAAGCGTCCCGGTCTTGTCCGTGCAGATCACGTCCACCGATCCGAGCGTTTCGACGGCCGAGAGCTTGCGGACGATCGCCCTCCGGGCCGCCATCCGCTGCGAGCCCAGAGCCAGCGCTACTGTGATCACCGCCGGCAGACCCTCGGGGATCGCCGCGACGGCCAGGCTTACCGCCGTCAGCAGCATCGACGCCACCAGTTGGCGGTCCCACGCTTCCGGCCGTTCGCGAACGATTCCCACGACGAAAATCACGACACACACGACGACCACCACCGCTGCCAGCCGGCGGCTGAGCTGGGTGAGCCGCTGCTGCAGCGGCGTTGGGACGGCCTCGGTCGACTGCAGCAGCTCGGCGATGCGGCCGAGTTCGGTCCGCATGCCCGTGGCGGCGACGATCGCGCGGCCGCGTCCCTGCGCGACGGCCGTGCCCGCATGCAGCATGCAGGTCCGATCCGGCAACCCGGTCTCGCCGGGCAGTGCGTCCGCCGTCTTTTCGACCGGCAGCGACTCGCCGGTCAACGTGGCTTCAACGACCTCGAGGTTCACCGCCGCGACGACGCGCGCATCGGCCGGAACATGGTCGCCGGCGGCGATTTCGACGATGTCGCCGGGCACGAGTTCCTGCGAGAGCACGTCGCGCAGCACGCCGTCCCGCCGCACTTTGGCGTGCGGCCGCGACAGGTCACGCAAGGCTTCCAGCGCCTGTTCGGCACGCCATTCCTGGATGAAGCCGATGACCGCATTGCCGATGACGATCAGCGCAATCAGCACCGCGTCGGTCATGTCGCCGACGAGCACGCTGACGACGGCCGCGGCAGCCAGCAGCCCGATCATCAGGTCCGCGAACTGCGACAGAAACACCTTCCATTTGGACCGCGGCTTCTGCGCAGCGATCTGGTTGGGACCACACTTCTCGAGGCGGCGCGCGGCTTCGTCGGGCGTCAGTCCGGCGTCGAGATTGGTCCGCAGTTCGGCCGCAATCTCGGCCGGGGAACGCGCCCACGGAGTGCTGGCTTCGTTCTCTGCGACTGCGGCTGCTGCGGGCATGATGCGTTGCGAAGTTTACGAGCAAATGGATGAAAACGACCGGCGCAGAGCCGGCCAACCGTCGGCCGTCAGGGAGCGCATCAAACACCCTGACGAGCCTTATACAGACCAGACGAGTGCAGCGTCACAACTCAGAATCAGGGTGCCACTGGCTCTGCCAGTGCGACGCAAGTTCGGGGCCCAGTGTGAATTGCACTGGCGAAGCCAGTGGCACCCAACCTGAACTCTTTGCTGTGACGCTGTACTAGCCGCGACCGTAAGGGAGCGCTGTCGATGACGCCCCGATGGCGGCGGCCACCAGGCACGATCATAGCAATCAGCGTCCCAGCGGCGGACCTCGCGGCGACGAATCCGGGTTTTCCCCGATCCATCCCGCTGGCGGTCTCGCAGTCACCCAGCCGCCGCCTGCCGATCGCCGACGTCCGCCGGCCGGCGCAGCAGGTCCTCGATCGACACGCTGGTGTCGTAAGCGTGCCGCAGGAACGAGTCGTTCGACGTGTTCTCCAGCAGCCGACGCACCAGGTAGGCCATGCCCGGAATCAGTTCGCCGAACGGCGTGTAAATCCGCACGCGGTGGCCGCGCTCGGCGAACAGTTGCGCCTGGTCCTCCGCCATGCCATACAGCATCTGGATTTCCCAGGCGTTCTGCGGCACGTCCAGCGTCTGGCCCCAGGCGATGGCGTGCGCCAGGCTGCGCAGATTGTGCGAAGCGATCGCCGGCCTCAGCTCGCGGTAATGCTCCATCAGGAATTGCGTCTGCCGCTCGAAGTTGTCGTCCGAACGCCACTTGTCGGTGTAGACCGGGCACGGCCAGCCGCGGTATCCGGAGACGACCGTCTCGTAGTCCCAGTACGCCCCTTTGACGAGCCGGATGCCGATCGAAGTTCCCCGCGCGCGCACCCATTCCAGCAGGTCCTGCAGGTCGCGCCCGGCTTCCGGCAGATACGCCTGGACGACGATTCCGCAGTCGGTCCAGTCGCGGAACTCGTCCTCCATGAACACCTGCTTGAAGATGTCGAGCGTCAGGTCCTTGTAGGCGTGGTGTTCCATGTCGACGTGCACGTACGCGTCGTGCTCGCGGGCCGCCCGGAGGATCGGCCGCAGCCGCGCCTTGACCCCTTCCGCCGAGCCGGCCGGATCGATCGGGCGGAACTGGCTGTACAGCGCCGACAACTTGAGCGACACGTTGCAGCGCGGAATCCAGGTCTGGTCGTCGCGGTCGAGCTGCGGCGATTCCGACCAGCGGGACACGAACGGCGCCAGCCCCGTGATGAGGTCCAGGTACTGCTGCTGGTAGGCGTCCGCTTCCGGTTCGCTCACGACCGCCTCTCCGAGCAGGTCGAGCGTGAATGCGAGTCCCTTGCGCCGCAGTTTCGCGACGCTCTGCAGCACCTCGTCGACCTTGGAGCCGGCGATGAACCGCTCGGCCATGCGGCGGGCGTTCGTCCGCGCGCCGTAGGCCACGGTCTTGCTGGTCAGCGCGTTGAAATCGCTGTGATCGACGACGAGCCGGGCCGCCGACGGCAGATGCTGGCGGATGTCATCGAAGTACTCGTGCAGATGCGCCGTGACCGCCTCGTGCGTCCGGAGCATGGGCAGCACATCCACGAACCGGAACATCTGCACCTTGACCGACTCGTCGGCCATGGCCCATTCCAGGACGTGATCGAGCCACCAGCGCTGCTCGAAAATCGTCGGCCGGCGGCGTTCGAGATTCTGCCAGAGCGAGCGGCCGATCTCCTGGGTGGTGGCCTCGACAGTCTGTTCCATCGCCTGGGCGGCGCGTTTGGCCACGATTCACGATCCTTGTGTGCGGGCAGATACGGGTTGTCTTCAGGACGCGGAATTGTAGTGAGCGAACCCGCGACGAGCCACGGGTGTCATCGCGGATCACTCGCGAAAGCCGCTTTGCGACTCCGCAAGGAACTGCTAGATTGCGTCAGGATGCGCCGAATATCGGCTGATTACCCGGTAGTGTAACGGTAGCACAACAGGTTTTGGTCCTGTTCGTCGAGGTTCGAATCCTCGCCGGGTAACTCGAGTAGAACTCTGCAGCGGCGTTGCTGACGCCCACCTGCCGCCGCGGCATCGCCGTCGCCGACATCGGCTTTCGCGGAGATGCTGACAGCCTGCTCCACTCGAGCGGCAGTCAGAAAAAGCGGGCGCTCCTGATGGCGACCTGTACGCCTTGAGCCGGTATGCTGCCGGGAGCGCAACTCTTCATCAGGGCAAACCAACATGGCGACTGGAGTGGTTCTCAATGTCCGGGTCTCGGAACAGGCTCACGATGCACTCGCGGCTCTGGCCAAGCTGGAACATCGCTCCGTGACCGCCATGGCGCGCGAGCTGATCGATGAAGCACTCGAAGTGCGGCGGCAGCAGGGAGGCGGATCGCGACGCGCGGGGGGAGTGCAGACCGGCAAGGAAGAACGGGTCGAGTCCGCGTTCGAAAAACTGGTGGGCCGGTCCGAGACGATGCCTGAGGACCAGGGCCGATGAAGCAGTGAGCCGCGTGACCGTCAGTCGCAAGAGGCAGTCCTGCGGTCATCGATTGCCATCCGAGAGCCGCCCCGGCGGGGCGGAAGTCTGTAGCCACGGGTGGAGCACCGTTCGCCGACAGGCGGACGGTGCGGAACCCGTGGAAAACGACATTCGATGAATCTCTCCCTCTCCCCCGAGAGAAGCATTGAACTCAGCGCAAACGCCAATCGGGGGAGAGGGCCGGGGTGAGGGGACCAGAGCACGCGCCTTCGCGTGCGCGCGGCCTTCGATCGCAGCCAATTCACAGGGATGACGCACTCACCGTTCCGCCCCCCTCCCCGGCCCTCCCACCGAAAAGCGGGGGGAGGGAGGCCAGTTGCACAACGCTGACCGGGGGTATCGCTGCGCTCGCCTGACGG
>JAEUIG010000816.1 GCA_016795125.1 Planctomycetaceae bacterium
GCAGGTCGTCGAGATCAGCGGCTGATCGAACACGGTCAGCAGCGAATCGTTGTACGCGCGGCGCGTCAGAAGGTAGATGCTGCGCCGCGCGGCATCGTCAGGGGTGGCGAGCTTGTCGGGGTCCACTTCGACCGCGCCATCCACGCGAGCTCGAATGAGGACCGGCGGACCCGACATGGCGTGAGATAATGTTCCGGAGACAGACCGGACGCAGTCCCGGATCACTTCCGATTCCAGCCGGCGCAGCCGCATCCTCCACAGCAACTGGTTCTGCGGATCAACTGCCAGAGCATCCGCCTGAGCACTGCTCGACGTCTGCCGGTAGACGTGCGAAGTTACGAGCAACCTGACGAGCGCCTTTGTCTGCCAGCCGTCGCTGATGAACCGGCGGCTCAACCAGTCGAGCAATTCGGGGTGCGTCGGCGTCGAGCCCTGGACGCCGAAGTTCTCGGTCGTTGCAACAAGACCCTCTCCAAACAGGTGCTGCCAGATGCGGTTGACATACACGCGCGACAGCAAGGCGGAAGCGAGGGTCTCGGACTGCGTGAGCCAGCGTGCCAGCGCGAGCCGGCGGCCGCTGTCGCTGGCTGTCGGTCCGGCCGTTGCCGGTGCGACAGCGCTCCCCGATGACAGCACCTGCAGGAACGCGGGGGCGACCTCGTTGTCCGGCAGAGTGTAGTCACCGCTGATCAGCAGATGCGTGGCCGGCGGCGTGCCGATGTCGAACAGCGCCTGGATTTTGCCGTACTGCTGATGCTGCTGCTCCAGTGCGTTGATCAAAGCTTGTGCATCACTGATGACAACCTGTTCATCCGCCGTCAGCCCGGCCACAACGTCGTCGCTCGCGACCTCGAGCTCCTTGAACTTGTCCGCCAGATAGCGTTGCACCTCGTTTCGATGCTCTGCGGGCGTATCGAATGACGATCGGAGATCGCCGCGAATCTGCTCCGGCACCCCGGCGAGACGTCCATCGAGAAGCCGCGCGCGGCTGGCGGAACGCGCCGTGGCGATGCGCTCCTTCGCCGCGGCGATCTGCGCATCGAGCTGCGCGTTGCGCTCGTCGATGGCCGCCTTGTCGCCCGGCGAGACGTCCGGCAGTGTCCGGTCGTCCGATCGGTTCTTGTACGGCGTGACGACACGCCAGTCCGTGGGGTTGTAGGCCGGCGTCAGGAACGCCATCAGTCCGTAGTAGTCCTGCTGCGTCAGCGGATCGAACTTGTGATCGTGGCAGCGGGCGCAGTTCAGCGTGATGCCCATGAGGCTGGAGCTGACGATCTCAACCGTGTCGTGGAGGATGTCAAAGTACGTCAGCTGAATTGTGCTTTCCGGCTCGTGGGTGCAGTCGCGGGCCGTACGCAGATAGCCTGTCGCCACGAGGGCGTCGACGATCTCCGGCGTGTAATGTTCGGCCGTACGCCAGGGGACGAGCTGGTCGCCGGCGAGCTGTTCCGTGACGAACCGGTCGTAGGGCTTGTCGGCGTTGAACGCATTGATGACCCAGTCGCGGTAGCGCCACTTGCCTTCGCTGGCGATGATCAGCGTCGCGTCGACATCGAACCCGACAGTGTCTGCATACCCCACGGCATCGAGCCAATGACGGCCCCAGCGTTCGCCGAAGTGTGGTGACGCCAGCAGGCGGTCGACCAGCCGTTCATAGGCATCGGGTGAGCCGTCGGCGAGAAACGCATCGACCTCCGCAGGCTCCGGCGGCAGCCCCAGCAGATCGAGAGACAGCCGGCGACAGAGCGTGACCTTGTCGGCCGAGGGCGACATCTCCAGCCCGGCCGACTGCAATCGCTGCACGATGAACGTATCAACCGGGGTGGCAACCTGTTCCGCTCCCGACTGCGGTGGATCGACCGTGGCCAGCGGACGAAAGGCCCATTGCGGATCCGCGGCGACCGGCTCGGCCGCGCCGGCGGTCAATGCCGTCGCAGCCATCAGCACGGCTGAAAGTGCACAGGCTCTCATCGCGCAGTCCCTGCGAGGGAGGAGACACTTTTGATTGTCGCCGTCGGCTCGTCGCAGGTCCACCGTCGGCGCTGATTTTTTTGAGGCGACGATGTTTCCGCTTCACCTGCGGGGAGTATGGGATCGACGCAATATCATCAGGCGGGGCGACCACAACACGGGTCGCTGACGATGAAGCGGGTGCCACTGGCTTTGCCAGTGCCAATCTGGAGAATGCAAGCGGCTTGCGGTTCGCACTGGCACAGCCAGTGGCACCCTCCGCTGGAAGACACTCAAACAACGCCGCCATGAACCGAATGTTCCTCCGTGAGCTGATACGACGCTCCGCGATGCAATGCGCGATCCTCGTATGTGTGGTCGTAACGTCGTCTGCGTGTGCCGACGAACCTGCCGTCGAAGCCGTCGACTTCCAGTCCCGTCTCGTCTATCGCGCCGAGCGCGAGCCGCACTACGCCGCGTGGGTTTCGTTCTTCCCTGGCGAAAGCGGGACGTGGTACATCGGCTGCGAGGAAGTCAGCCGGCCTGATCCACCGTTGCCGCAGGCGTCCCCCGCCGCGATCTACGGCATGGCGCTGCCGATTGGCTACGACAAGTCGCAGTACCTGATGGAAGCCGTGCTGCTCGAATCGAACGACGACCTGCAGAGCTGGCGCGTCGTCTCACGCGAGCCATACCGGCATCATCACTCGGTGCACCAGTTCGGATCGGCGCGCACCCGCGACGGCCGGTTTCTCCGCTTCAACTGGGCCTGCTACGACCTCGATCCCAATGTGAAGACGAATGAAATGCTGCGCATCTCCCAAGACGGCGGCCAGACGTGGGAGCCCGCGCCGACGTTCGTCCCGGATCGCTTCGCGTACTACCCGCACCGGTTGCGCACGCTGCGCGACGGCACGCTCGTGCTGTGCCTGCCGATGGGACACCGCTGGGGACCGGACGACGACTACCCGAACCGCACCGCCATCAATCTGAACACGATCAACGACTTGCGGATGACGCTGTACTTCAGTTTCGACGACGGACGCACCTGGGACGGTCCGCTGCCGATCCTTGACGGCCAGAACGTCTCGGAGACGGACTTCGTCGAACTGCCCGCGGGAGACCTGCTGGTCATCAATAACAGCATCTTCTCTCGCCCCGGCCGGCAGTTCATTTATCGCGACGGCAAACGCTTCGTTCCGGGTCCGCTGGAGTTCGTGCGCAGCGGATCGGTGCCGGAGACGGTATGCCTGACCGACGGCGTCCTCGTCGGCTGCATGCGGCCGGGAAGCTATGCCTGGTCGGACGACCTCGGCGAGACGTGGCAGCCGCTGTCGGGTGTTGGCGGCGCCGACGAAGTCTATCAGCCGTGGATGCACGCCCTACCTGATGGTCGGATCGTCTGCGCCGGTCACAAAGGCTACGACGATCCGATCGGCGTCGGCCGAACGAGTGAGAATACGATTCACCTGCACACATTCCGACTGAAGGTGCATCGACGGACCGAAAGCACGCGACTGCGGATCGCCCGCGATTTTGATAAAGCCCATCGTCAATGGCGCAACAGCTACACGCTGCGACTGACGCAGGACGACGCGCCGCTCGCCGCCAAGGAACTCGAAGTCTGGTACGTCGAGCGGTATCAGCCCGGCTACGACAGCTACAACTCGCAGTCGCTCGAGAAACGGATACAGGCGGGCGGCACGCTGATCCGCGCGACGACCGACGACGACGGCGTTGCCCACGTCCAGTTGCCGGCGAAATACGACCAGACAACCGATCCGCACCTGTCGTACCAGCTCATCGCTCGATTCAACGCTAACCGCGCCGATCCGGCCTACAAGCCGTCGCAGACGCCGCAGCTCGAATACTATGCACGGGCCCGCATGGACGACGAGCTGCCGGGCGGCAAGTGACGGTCAAGTGCACGTTTACTAGCCGCGACCGTCAGGGAGCGCACGCGAGCGGATTGCGCTCCCTGA
>JAEUIG010000828.1 GCA_016795125.1 Planctomycetaceae bacterium
CCCGGCGACGTGGCCTCTCCGCGACGCGAGCGGCGCGGGGAACCGGGCGCTTTCGGCTTGGTGACGCGCTTGCGAACCGCCCCGGTCGCGGCGCCCCGTCCCCGTTTCGCCGCGCGCGCGGCCGCCGGGGGGCGCTTGTGAGACTTCTTCAATGGCTTCTTGACGGGCTTCGGCGGATGCGCCAGATGCTGCTTGAATCGCTCCACCACGGCGGCGCCATCCCCGTCGTCCTCGCCGGCCGACGCCGCAGTGAACGTCCCGGCGTACTTGGCATCGGTCACCAGTTGCCGCAGCAGGAAGCAGAAGGCCGGCGAATCCTGCTTGCGAACCGCCGATTTCACCTCGTCCGACGTCGCTTCGACGTCGTGCCCCCGCGGCGCCAGGCCCAGCCACTGCAGCACGTCCCGTGTGACGTCGTCGACCGGAATCACATGCGAACCCAGGCTGTGCTGCAGTACGTAGTTCCGGGCGAACGGCGTGATGTAGCCCACCTTCGCCAGCTGCTTCTCCGCCAGGTCCATCGTCTTCCGCTTGAGAGCGTCGAGGTCGAAGGCGTAATGCTTCTCGAACGTGTACTGCAGGGCCTCGCGGATGCGGAGCGCCTTCCAGTCGGAGGCCGGCACGTCCGTCAGCAGCGACTCGATCTCCGTGATCGAACTGACCCGGATCTCGTTGAGGTCGTGAAACGCGCCGATGAGCTTGTTCAGCGCCGCTTCGGCCGCCGTGTGCGACGTGTTCTCCAGCGTGATGGCGAACAGCAGCGTGTGCAGCACGTCGCGCTGTTCCTTGGGCTGCGAGCGGCCGTACCGCTTCTGCAGCAGCGCGGTCACGCGACGGATCACGGCCTGGCGGTCCTGGACCTTCATCTTGGAGGGATTATTGCTGGTCATGCGGGAGGGAGGTGCGGAGGGCGGGCAACGTCAGGGGGTTTCGTCCTCATCGGACCCGGACAGGTCGTCTTCGAGTTCGGCATCGGCGTCGTTGAGGCTGTCGGCCGGCAATGCGGACTGGGACATCGCCTCCCGCAACGTCTTCGAGACTTCGATGCTCCGCTTGATCCCCTGATCCAGCGCAAACTCGAGAATCGGCGTCTGACGCAATTTGAGTTCGTCGGCGATCCGTGACTGGATGAAGCCGCGCGCCGCGTTCAGCCCTTGCAGGGCCAGCCGCTGAGCGGTGTCGGTGCCCATCACGGATACAAACACTTTCGCGCTTCGCAGGTCTTCGGCGACCTCCGTCCCCAGCACGGTGACGTGCTGGATTCTCGGATCGCGCAGCTCGAACAGGATGACTGTGCTGACGACCTGGCGGATCGCCTGGGCGATCTTGGCATTGCGGCGGGTGCTCATGCAGCGCGGGCCGAGGCACTTACAGGTTGGGAGGAACCGGTCCGGGAACGTGGGGAACGACACGCAGCGGACTTAACTGTCGAGCGTCCGCTTGCGTTCTTCGATGCGGTACGCTTCCAGCAGGTCCCCTTCTTTCACGTCATTGAATCCCTCCAGGCGGATGCCGCACTCCATGCCTTCGCGGACTTCGCGGGCGTCGTCCTTTTCCCGTTTCAGCGACGCAATGGCATAGTCGTTCAGCACCGTCTGATCCCGAATCACGTGCATCCGGTTGGACCGCTCGATGGTTCCGCTCATAACGCGGCAGCCCGCGATCGTGCCGATGCGGCTGATCGGAAAAGTCCGCAGGACGAAAGCGCGGCCGGTGGCGACTTCCACGCGTTCCGGTTTGAGCAGGCCTTCCAGCGCCTTTTTGATGTCGTCCGTCAGGTTGTAAATGATGTCGTACCTGCGGATCTGCACCCCCTCGCGTTCGGCGAGGGACTCGGCGCGATCTTCGGCCACGACGTGGAATGCAATCACGATGGCGCCGGTCGAGGACGCGAGCGTGATATCGCTTTCGTTCACGCCGCCGACGCCGTGGTGCAGCACCTTGACCCTGACCTCGGGATGCTCGAATTTCTCCAGCTCGCCGCGCAGAGCCTCGATCGACCCGGGAGTGTCGGCCTTGAGGATCAGCGGCAGTGTCCGGACAGAGCCGTCGCGGTCGGCAAAGAACTGCTCCAGGGTTTGTCGTCCGCCGCGGCCGGCCAGTTGTTCCGTGCGTCCGCGGGTCTCGCGGCTTTCGGCGACCTGCCGCGCGTCGTCCAGCGAACTCATCCCGAAGAAGTGATCGCCGGCGTCCGGCACTTTGTTGAGACCGGCAACTTTGACGGGGGTGGAGGGACCGGCTTCGGTCACTTCCTCCCCACGATCGTTGTACATGGCGCGGACGCGTCCGAACGACCCGCCGCAGACCACGACGTCGCCGACACGCAAGGTGCCGCGCCGCACAATGAACCAGGCCAGGGGGCCCAGCCCCTCGTCGCGGAACGCCTCCAGGCAGACACCTTCTGCCGGCACATCGGACGGCGCCGTCAGTTCGTTCAGCTCGGCAGTCAGCAGCAGCGTTTCCAGCAGCGAGTCGACCCCGGTCCCCTTGAGGGCCGAGATGCGGACCACTTCGGTGTCGCCGCCCCACTCCGCCGGCAGGATTTCATGCTGCGAGAGGCCGGTCAGCACACGCTGCTGGTCGACTCCCGGAAGGTCGGTCTTGTTCATCGCCACGACGATGGGCACCTGCGCCGCCTTGGCGTGGGCGATGCACTCCACCGTCTGCGGCATGACGCCGTCGTCGGCCGCCACCACCAGCACGATGATGTCGGTCACGTTTGCACCGCGCGCCCGCATTTCGCCGAACGCCGCGTGGCCCGGGGTATCGACGAACGTCAGCTTGTGGCCGTTGTGCTCCACCTGGTACGCGGCAATGTGCTGGGTAATGCCCCCGGCCTCACCCGCCACCACGTTGCTGGAACGGAAACGATCCACGAGCGTCGTCTTGCCGTGGTCGACGTGGCCCAGAATCGTAATGATGGGCGCGCGCGGGGCGAGCGGGGCGCCGAGGTCCTCGTCGCTGATCTCCAGACGCTCCATCAGCACTTCCTCGAGGGTCGCCGGCTTCTCGATCGTGAGGTCGATGCCCAATTCGAGCGCCACCTCGAGCGCGGTGGTTTCATCGAGCACGTCGTTGATCGTGGCAGCCTGACCGGCACGGAACAGGATGCCAATAATATCCCGCGCGGGGCGCCCCAGCTCTTCCGAAAACTCCCGGATGGTCATCGGCAGCGTCACCGACGCCGCCGTCTTGAGCGCCATCGGTCCGGTCGGACGCCGGTGGCGCTTCGCGAGCTTCGACGAGATCGACGAATCGGCATCGTCGTCCGAGTCCCGCGTGCGTTGCCGCTTCTTGCGACGCTCCTCGCGCCCTTCCGCGAGCCCCAGGGTCCGGGCCTTCCCCTTCTGCGGCGCCTCTTCTTCTTCCGCCTTGGGCTTCTTACTGTCGTCCTTGTGCTTCTTCAGGATGCTCGCCAGCGGACTCGACTGCTTGAGCTGATCGGCCGTGAGGCGGACTTCCGGCTTCTGTGCGGGCCCCTCGTTCTTCGGGACCGGCGTCGGCGCCTTGAAGGTCGGCGTGGCGACGCTCGGCAGGGCCGGGCCCTTTTTGGGACGGTCGCGGCGCGTCTTGCTGTCGAGTTCGCGCACCGACCCGCGCGGCTTCATCTCGCGGATGCCGGCGAGGCCGGAGCTGCCCGTCGGGGCGACATAGTCGGCACGCGTCATCGGCGCGGCGACCCGCTTTTCGGGCACCGCCGGAGTCGGCGCAACAGCAGCCGCAGACGACGGCGCCGGGGACGCAGGCGGCGCCGCCTCCTGCATCACGGGCTCGTCAACGACTTCGGCCGCGGCCGCCACCTCAACCTCTTCCGG
>JAEUIG010000007.1 GCA_016795125.1 Planctomycetaceae bacterium
CAGATTCACCACGGAGGACACGGAGACCACGGAGAAGAACCAGGAGTTGAGCGCTTTTTCTCAGTGTCCTCCGTGTCCTCCGTGGTGAACTTCCTTCCTTTGCGGAGGTTGGCGCGGCTGACAATGCTCAATGGACGGAGCACGACAATTATTGTGCAAAGCCGGGCGAGGCTCCCGCCGAGCCGCGCGGCAACTCACGACCACTTCAACACTTGGCGCCAGCGGAGCAGCACGACCCAAAACCACGTCCCCACGACTTCGTCGCAACTGGGGCCGATCAGTCCAGAATCCGCCCTCGTTCCTCCGGTGAAGGCAGGCGACATGTCTCCTTCTTCCCGAACAGCCGATACCGCAACTTCGCCACCACCCGGTACCCCGCGTTCCTTAATGGCGACGGGATGACCCACAGCGCGGCTCCCAGGACGGCCCAAATCCCGCCGAGTTTCGTCAGGATTCGCACCACGGCCGTCGACCGCCGATAGGCCCGCCCGTCCTCCCACAGCACCAGGCTGCCGAGGTTCGCCCGATCATCCGCCGGCAGCAGTCTGGCAGCAGTCTCCCCCTGCAGAGGGGCGAAGCGCAGTCGCCCCTGTGGATCGTGACGCAACACAAAATCCACAGACGAGTTACACAATCCGCATACCCCGTCAAAGAACACGATCGGACCGTCCGTTGCGACAGCGCCGACACGCGATTTGTCCGAGCCTGCAGACATCACGACTGACCTCCCGGAAGCGACCAACCGCACTCTATCACACTTGTCCCATTCCCACTGACCGCAGTCCGTGGGCTTCCCTCACCACTCACCGCACACCAGACACCCCCTCACTGTTAAACCAGGAAATCTACGCCGATTACACCACCCCGTTTGCCGCTCCTCCCCGCGCGCGATACGCTGGAATCACAGAATCGGCGGTCGTTCCCCCTGTCAGGCCGATTCTACTGGAGACATCTCACGGTCCGGCAAGGCTCAGCGGTGGCTGCCTCAAGGTTGCAGCACTGGCATGCGGCGCTCACCCGGCGGCTCGGTCGCCGCATGGGGGTGGCCGTCACCATTTCGGCCTGCGTCCATTTGACGGCCGTGGCGGTGCTCGGCCTGTTTGAGATCACCGCGCAAGCTCCGTCCGAGATGCCGGAAATCTCTGCCACCATTGCGGAAGACACCGCCGTCGATGTCCCCCTGGAGCGGCTGGCGCTCAGGCTGGAGGTGACTGGTGACACGATCGAAGGCGGCAGCAGCTTTGACACGCCTGAGACGGTCATCGCCACGGGCGGGGGACCGCCGGTCAGTCCGGAAACTGCCTTCATCGGCCCGGGGACTGCCAACGGCGTCGCGACTGGCGAAGGCATGGCTTTGAATGAGCACATCGCTCCGCTGGGAGGCGGCGGAGGCGGATCGCGCGGCAGCGGCGAGGGAAACGGGATCGGCAATGGGACTGGGGATGGAACCGGCGCATCGTTTTTCGGACTGACGGCGCAGGGTCAGAAGTTCGTGTTCGTCGTGGATGCCTCCAGCAGCATGCGCCGCCCGTCTCGCGGCCCGGAGCGGACCCTGTTCAACCGCGTCAAGCTGGAGATCATGGAGAGCATCCGGCGGCTGTCGCCGGAGCAGAGGTTCTATATCGTGTTCTTCAATGACGGGTACTACCCGATGCCTGCCACCTCGCTGGTTGCGGCCACGGAAGAATCGCAGGCCCGCTACCTGCAATGGATGTCCGACGTCCCCTCCGGCGGCGAGACGGACCCGGAAGCCGCGATGCAGCTCGCCCTGCAACTGCGACCGGATGTCATCTACCTCCTGAGTGACGGCGAGTTCCGCTACGGCCTGGTGAAGCGTATCGCCGCCATGAACCGCAGCGGCGTGTCGGTTCACACCGTCTGCTACGGCGGAACCGAGGACAACAACGTCTCACTGCGGCAGATCGCCGAACAGAACAGCGGCACGTACCACTTCGTCCCGTTGCCGGCCCTCCCGCAGGAAACCGCCGCACGGACGCCGGACGACAGCGCCGCCACACCTTGATGCACAATCGACGCCAGTTCCCGCTGGCGGTTTTGCAGCGTTGAACGCGCCACTGCGGCGGAACTATCATCAGGCTGCACGTCGCTGACGAGTGCAGCGTCACAACTCAGAATCAGGGTGCCACTGGCTCTGCCAGTGCGACGCAAGTTCGGCGCCCAGTGTGAATTGCACTGGCGAAGCCAGTGGCACCCAACCCGAACTCTTTGCAGTGACGCTGCACTCGTCCACGAAAATCGATACTGCGTCGTGGCTTTGGTCGAAGGGGGAAACGCTCGTGCTCGTCCAGATGGAGTTGGCGCGGATCATCATCAGCGAGATCAACGACCAGCAGGTCGTGTTCCTGCGGGAAGTTGATGCGCCTCCCGGCCGCGATCCCCGCTCGTTCCCGATCCTGATCGGCATCTTCGAGGCCACCAGCATCGACCGCCGGGTGCAGGGCAACGTCCCGCAGCGTCCGCTGACCCACGACCTCGTCAAGAACGTCATCGAGCAGATGGGGGGCGAGGTCCAGGACGTGGTCATCACGAACCTCGTCGATCACACATACTTCGCCGTCATCCGCATCCGCAAGGAGGGCGAACTGATCGAAGTCGACAGCCGCCCCAGCGACGCACTCGCCCTGACCGTCCACTACGAACCGCACCTGCCGATTTACGTCGACGACGAAGTGCTGGGCGAAGTGACGTGAGAGACGAGTGATGAATGAAGCGGGCGAGCCAATGGAACAGCGTGGCGACCCCGAAGGGGTCAAATCTTGTAGCCGGTGGTTGAGCGCAGCGACACCACCGGACAACGGCTCCTCCTCAATCAACTCAGCATCCCGAAGGGATGCCAGCGCGTGTCGATCGAGAAACGGGCGTCGGACTCGATATCGGCCCGATCGAATGCGGAGTGGCTGACTTCATCAACCGGAATGGGGATGCGACCCCGTCGGGGTCGAGCGCGATCGGGGACGCAGACCCCGGGTGCGCTCGCTCCGCTCGCGACCCGGGGCTACAGGCTGCGACCCCTTCGGGGTC
>JAEUIG010000012.1 GCA_016795125.1 Planctomycetaceae bacterium
TGTAATCCAAAATCGAAAATCCAAAATCCAAAATGGGAGGACCTTGAGGAGTCGCTGATCGGAAACTGGACCTTGCCTCACCGCGGTCGCATTTCGAGGAAATGATTGAATCGGTCTTGTCATTCACGCGTGGAGCGGCAGAATTGACACCTGTTCCGCGACGGATATAGTCCGCGATTCGCGCGCGGCGGCCTGTTGTCGGCCCACCGGTGTCGCGCGCTGCATCGCAACGTCCAGCAGTCACCCGCGGCGCGCGCAGCTCCCTCGGCGTCCTGCCGCACCTTTTTCTCGTCGTCGAACTGCCTGCGGAGAACTTGATGGCTGTGGAAACTGAAACCCCGTCTCGCGCATGGTCCCCCGTCGATGCCAGCGAGTTTTACGACGTCCCTCGCTGGGGCAAAGGGTACTTCTCCGTCGGGCAGAACGGCCAGCTGCTGGTCCATCCCGATCGCGATCCGACCCGGTTCATCGATCTCAAGGAGCTGATCGACCGCCTGCAGCTGCGCGGCCTCGACCTGCCGATCCTCGTCCGGTTCAACGGCATCCTCAAGGACCGGCTTCGCGACATCCACGACGCCTTCTCGACCGCGATCAGGGAGCATGACTACAAGGGCTCCTATGCCTGCGTGTACCCGATCAAGGTGAACCAGCAGCGGGAAGTCGTCGAGAAGATCATCGAGTACGGCAAGCCGTACGGGTTCGGCCTGGAGGCCGGCAGCAAGCCCGAACTGCTGGCAGTGGTGGCGATGACCGACCCGACCACCCCCATCATCTGCAACGGCTTCAAGGATGACGAGTTCATCGAGATGGCGATGCTGGCCCAGAAGATCGGCCGGCAGGTGATCCCCGTCGTCGAGAAGTACACCGAACTCAAGCTGGTCCTGAAGTACGCCGAGAAGATCGGCGTCCGGCCGCGGATCGGCATGCGCGTGAAACTTGCGGCCCGCGGCTCCGGCCGCTGGCAGGCGTCCGGCGGGTACCGGTCCAAGTTCGGACTGACGGTCAGCGAACTGCTGCACGGCCTGGACGAGTTGAATCAGCTCGGCATGGCCGACTGCTTCAAGCTGCTGCACTTCCACCTCGGCAGCCAGATCACCAACATCCGGCAGGTGAAGGCGGCGATCAACGAGGCGATCCGCGTGTACGTCGATCTCACCAAGCGCGGCGCCGGCCTCGAGTACATGGACGTCGGCGGCGGCCTGGGCGTTGACTACGACGGGTCGCAGACGAACTTCGAATCGAGCATCAACTACACGCTGCAGGAATACGCCAACGACGTCGTCTATCACATTCAGACCGTCTGCGACGAGGCCGGGGTCCCGCACCCGAAGATCATTTCGGAAAGCGGCCGCGCCGTCGCCGCCTACCACAGCGCGCTGGTCTTCAGCACGCTCGGCGTGGCCGAGCAGGGAAACGGCCACCAGCTGCCGGCGACGATCCCGGAAACCTACGAGCAGCCGATTCACGACCTCCACGTGACATATCAGAACGTCACCGCTCGCAACGCCCTGGAGAGCTTCCACGATGCGCAGCAGGCGCTCGACATGGCGATCAATCTGTTCAGCGGCGGCTACCTGCCGCTGGAACAGCGCGTGCTGGCCGAGGACATGTACTTCAACATCATCCGCCGCATCCGCAAGCTGGTGAAAGAGCTGGACTACGTCCCCGATGAACTCGGCGGACTCGACCGGGTGCTGGCGGACACGTACTTCTGCAACTTTTCCCTGTTCCAGTCGATGCCTGACAGCTGGGCCATCAACCAGCTGTTTCCCATCATGCCGATCCACCGGCTCACGGAGCGGCCGAACCGCCATGCGGTGCTCTGCGACGTCACCTGCGACTCCGACGGCAAGATCGACACGTTCATCGACCGCCGCGACGTACGCCGCACACTCACTCTGCACCGCTTCGATGACTCGCCGTACTACCTTGGAGCGTTCCTGATCGGGGCGTACCAGGAGATCCTGGGAGACTTGCACAACCTGTTCGGCGACACGCACGCCGTCCATGTCGACCTGTCGCCGGCCGGCGAAGTGCTGATCGAGGCCATGGTGAAGGGGGACACCGTCAGCGAAGTGCTGGACTACGTCGAGTTCCGGGGCAAGGAGCTGATCGACCGGCTGCAAACCGCCGTCGAGTACGCCGTCCGGGAAGGCCGCATCGACCACCAGCAGGCCGGGCGGTTCGTGAAGTTCTACGAGGAGGCGCTGAACGGCTACACGTACCTCGAAGGCCCGGGCGAGTGAGTCGAGCGGGGGTGAATCCGGGGGCTGACGCCGCCGGGCTCGCTGCTCCGGCGCTCAGCAGCGGGTCTCGGGAATAAATCCCCCGTCCGCCGGATCACCTCCGCATGCAGCTCGTCTACCAGATCCTGGCCGACGCCACCGTAGTCGCGCATTTCGCCTACGTGATGTTCGTCATTCTGGGCCTGCTGGCGATCCTGCTGGGTTGGGCGCTCGGCTGGAAGTGGACGCGGCGCTTCTGGTTCCGCATGATCCACCTGGCGATGATCCTGATCGTCGTCGTCGAATCGTGGTTCGGAATCACCTGCCCGCTGACGACATGGGAGCAGCAGTTGCGCAAGGCGGCCGGACAGGCGACCTACGACGGCGCTTTCATCGCGACGTTCGTCCACGACCTGCTGTTCTTCGACGCCCAGCCGTGGGTGTTCACCATGTGTTACTCGGTGTTCGGCCTCGCCGTGCTGGCGTCGTTTCTGCTCGCACCGCCGCAATGGCCGCGAAAAGTGCCGCGGACCGATCCAGCGGCATGACGCATCTGCGATGCGTCGCTAATCGGCCGGTGCGAGGAACTCTGCGAAACCCGGCGACTGCGTCGTTGTGAACTGGTCGGCTTCGTCGAGGGTTTCGATCGACGTCTCGACTCCCGGCATGGTCGCGACGAGTTCCAATGCACGTTCGGGTCCGAGCACATTGAGCGTGGTCGCCACACTGTCGGCCGTGATGCAATCGGGCGCGATGACCGTTGCGGACGTGCGCCGCGTCAGGCCGTAGCCAGTCTGGGGATCGACTATGTGCGAATACCGGACGCCGTCGAATTCGACGAACTTGGACGCGTCTCCCGATGTCGTCACCGCGCAATTCTTGAGTTCCAGCACTAACCGACGATCCGGCTCGGCGCCCAACGGCTCGATCTCGACACGCCAGGACTCACGACCCGGCGGCGGGTCGCCGACCGCAATGTCGCCGGCCGCATCAATCAGGACCCGTGTCACGCCGCGCTCGCGGAAGGTACGCATCGCCTCATCGACCGCATCGCCGACAGCAATCCCTCCCAGGTCGATCCGCATGTCGGGCTCGAGCAGTTCGGCGGTGCTCGTCTCGGGGTCCAGCCTGACGTTTTGATAGCCGACTTTCGAGAGTGCCGCCTGGACGGCATCGGACGGGGGGAGGGCCTGGCGACGCCGGGCAACCCGCCACAAATTGACGATCGGCCCGACGGTCACGTCAAACGCCCCCTCCGAGCGCTCCGAAAGCGACTGTGATCGCTCCAGGACGCGGAACAGGTCGGCACTGACGGGAACCGGATGTTCCGTCGGAGACGCGGCGCACAGCCGCATCAGTTCGCTGTCGGGATCGTAGTCGCTCATGACCCTGTCCAACTCCCTGAACCGTGCATAAGCCGCGTCGGCAGCTTGAATTGCCAGCAGTTCATCATCGGCGTAGACTTGGATGGCGACGGGTACTCCCATGCGGATTTGCGTGAACTCGAACTTTCCGGGTTCCCCAGCTGCAATGGCTTGCCCGGCAAACCCAAATAGCCCCGCCCAAACGCAGCATTGCAGCCGCCACGCCTGCCGGAAACGGTACTGCCCTGCTGTCATCGCTGACCTCGATCAACCAGTTGCCTGCCATGGTCACAGTACGTCTCGTCGACTCACTTCGGCAAGTCGCCCGCGCCGCTATCCTTTGTGCCTTCTGCCAGATCGCTCAGGCCGGTACGCCTGATCCGGCTGACCCCTACCTGCGGGACCCGGACAGCGCCGCCGCGAGCGAAGCCGAGATGAAGCCGTACAAGCAACGGCTGCGCAATACCGAAGTCGAGTTCGAAATGGTTCCCATTCCGGGGGGCGTGTTCCTCATGGGCAGCCCCGAGACGGAGGTTGGCCGCGGACCGGATGAAGGACCGCAGCATCCCGTCCGCGTCGAACCGTTCTGGATGGGCAAGCATGAGGTCACCTGGGACGAGTACGACACCTGGCGACTGAAGATCGACGAGCAGCGACGCAAACTGCTCGGCCGCAAGGCGGAAGCAGTCGACCTCGCTGCGGACGCCGTCACCCGTACCACGAAGGAATACATGCCGATGGACTTCGGCATGGGTCACGACGGCTTTCCGGCCATCTCCATGACCCAGCTCGCCGCCAAGTCGTACTGCGTGTGGCTGACCGTCAAGACCGGCCAGTATTACCGCCTGCCGACCGAAGCCGAGTGGGAATACGCCTGCCGCGCCGGCACCACGACGGCGTATTCGTGGGGGGACGATCCGGCGCTGATCGACGAGTACGCCTGGCACTACAACACGTCCAGCGACGAGGAACGCTATCACAAGGTCGGCCTCAAGAAGCCGAACCCGTGGGGCCTGTACGACATGCACGGCAACGTCGCCGAGTGGGTCCTCGACCGCTACGAGGAGTCGTTTTATTCGCAGTTCGACCCGAATGAGCCAGCCATTTTTCCGCTGTGCCTGCCGAATGGCGACGAATACCCGCGTGTCGCCCGCGGCGGCTCGTGGATGGATTATCCGTTCGACCCCAGCGACGCCGAAGCTCCCTTGCTGCATCGCAGCGCCGCCCGCGTCTATTCCAGCGAAGACTGGAAGATCCAGGACCCGCAACTGCCGCAGAGCAAGTGGTACCTGACCGACGCCAAGTTTCTCGGGTTTCGGGTCGTCCGTCCGCTGCAGCAGCCGACCGAGGAGGAAATCCAGAAGTACATCCTGTACCCGGACGTGCCGAAGGGTCTGGAAAACCGGCCGTAGATGGTGCGAAACCGCAAGCGTGGTGCGATCCGTGATTGAAACGCGCGCGGCGATTATGTGAGAATGCGTTTTTGCCTTCTCTGACCTCCGTCCTCTGACCTCCGTCCTCTGACCTCTGGCCTCTGACATGTCCGACAAAACGCGCCGCGACTTTCTGAAGCAGACATCGACCACCGCGCTGGCCGCGGGGATTCTCGGCGGACTCCAGTCCGGCGCGTTCGCGGCAGGCAGCGACACCATCCGGGTCGGGCTGGTCGGCTGCGGGGGGCGCGGATCGGGTGCAGCGCGGCAGGCCCTGAGCACTGAAGGGAACGTGCAGCTGGTGGCGGTCGGCGACGCCTTCGTGGAATCGGTCGACGCCAGCCTCACGGCGCTCAAAAAGGCTTTCGAGACCAAGCCCGAGCGGGTGGCGGTCGACGACGACCACAAGTTCGTCGGCCTCGACGCTTATCGCAAGGTGATCGACAGCGACGTTGATCTCGTCATCCTGGCGACGCCACCGGGTTTCCGCCCGACGCACTTCGAGTACGCCGTGGAGAAGGGGCGGCACGTCTTCATGGAGAAGCCGGTCGCCGTCGATGCTCCCGGCGTGCGGCAGGTGCTGGCGGCCGCTCAAAAGGCGAAGGCACAGCAGTTGAAGGTCGGCGTCGGCCTGCAGCGGCGGCATCAGAACTGCTACCTGGACATCGTCCCGCGCATTCACGACGGTGCGATCGGCGACATCACGGCGCTGCGGGTCTACTGGAACAGCGGCGGCGTGTGGGAGCCGCGGCGTGCCCGCGACCAGGTCCGCTCGGAACTCGAGTACCAGGTGTGGAGCTGGTACTACTACAACTGGTTGTCGGGCGACCACATCTGCGAGCAGCACATCCACAATCTGGACGTCGGGCTGTGGTTGAAGCAGCAGTTGCCGGTGAAGGCCCGCGGGATGGGGGGCCGCGAGGTCCGCGCCGACAAGCGGTACGGCGAGATCTTTGATCATCACGCCGTGGAGTACTTCTTCGCCGACGGCACGGTGATGTCCAGCACCTGCTCGCACATGGCCAACTGCTACAGCGATGTGAGCGAGCACGCGATCGGCACCAAGGGGACCGTCGATCTCAACAGCAATTCGTCGCCGAAGGACAACCGCATCACGCCGTTTTCCGGCGAGGCGTTCGTGTATCGCGGCGAGAATCCGGACCCGTACCAGGTCGAGCACGACACCCTGTTCGCCGCGATCCGAAACGGGGAAACCTACGACGAAGCGGAATCGGGTGCGCTGAGCACGATGGCCTCGGTCCTCGGCCGGATGTGCACGTATTCCGGGAAGGAGATCAGCTGGGACGAGGCGCTGAATCACGGCGCCCGCGTCACGCCGGACAACATGGCGGACCTCGCCTGGGACAGCGCCCCGCCGACTGTGCCGGACGTCGACGGCGCGTACCCGGTGCCGGTCCCGGGACTGACGCGTGTTCTGGCGTGAATTCTTTCAGCAGCAGGCTTTCGCCGCGTCCCGGCCGCCACGGCGTCCGGGACGCTTTTTGTTGGTGACGAAGAATTGCAAATTGATCATTGCAAAATGCAAGGTGCAAATTTGCAGGGGGCGGCGGGAGGCGGGTATGTCAATCGCGATCGCTTCGGCGGCCGAGCCAGAGCCAAAGCACCGCCGCCGTGACCACGGCAACGATGACGTACCACGGCGAGGGGCCGATGTAGACAGCGGCTTGTATTGTCACTTCGTCCCCGCCTTCTTCGTCGCGGGACTCGGCCTCTGATCCCACTTTGCAATTTGCAATCTTCTTCAACCGTCACGCGGCGCTGCCCAGTTGTGCAGCGCCCGATCAATGCGCGGCGCCATCACAGCAGCATCACTAGCCCGTCCAGTACCGCCAGTTCGCGATAGATCGCCAGCACGTCGCCCGCCGATTCCAGCGTCGGTTCAATTGTCACGCTGACGTGCCGCCCGTTGGGGGTCGTGCGCGACGAGAACGGCGGCTCCATTTCTTCCGGCAGCATCCGGCGGACCGCCTGCAGCGCGCGGCCGACGAAGTTCGACTCCGCCGTGCCGATCACCTTGAAGGTGTACTCGCACGGAAACGAGTGCGTCGATTCCAGCAGCTCAATCGCGGGCAGATGGTCCATGTTGGCTCCAAGCGTGTGCAAAAACTCACGCACTATCATACGCACCAAGGCTGAACCGGGCGCGATTACTGAGAATTCAGCGTCGTTTGTGCGCCCCCTCGCCGGCGCGCCGGGCTGGTGGGCCATTCCCCTGAATCCTGAATCCCGACCGCTGAATCCTCCGTTACGGTCGCACGTCCAGCAGCGGCATCGTCAGCATCAGGCCCTCCTGCTGCAGCAGGTCCAGTTGTAACGCCGCCTGGTGAATGAGCCGCACCCGCCGCGGGTCGGCGGCCTTGAGGGCCGGTCCGGCGGTTTCCAGGAACAGGCCGGACAACTGCGGGGCGACGAGCTGGTTCTCGTCCTCGTCCGTTTCACCAACAATTCCGGCGAGGATCTGCTCGAGAAAGCCCTTGGACTCGGGCACCGTCTCGATATCGTAGTCCTCGACGCCGGCCTTTGCGGCGACCGCCTTGATGGCCACATCCAGTCCGCCGATCTCATCGACGAGTCCCAGTTCCAGTGCCTGCCGGCCGGTGTAGACGCGGCCGCCGGCCAGTTCATCAATTGGCTTTTTGAGCCGCTCCCCCCGAGCTGCCGTCACGTGCCCCTTGAAGACGCCATAGACTTCGTCCATCCACCCTTGCAGCGTGGCCCGCTGCTCGGCGCTGAACACCTCGGCCGTCGACATGATGTCGGCATTCGCGCCCCGCTCAACGGGATGGAAGTTGATCCCCAGCCGCCGCCACATCGAACTCGTCGCTACCTTGCCGGCCACCACGCCGATCGAGCCGGTGATCGTCGCGGAATCCGCGTAGATCGTTTCCACTCCGCACGACACGTAGTACCCGCCGCTGGCTGCGACATCCCCCATGGAAACGACCATCGGCTTCTTCTCGCGGACATGCCTGGTCGCATCGAGAATGATTTCGCTGGCGACGGCGGACCCGCCCGGCGAATTCACCCGGAGCACGACCCCCTTGACGTGGTCATCGGCGGCAACCTTCTCCAGCGCCCGGCGGATCGGCCCGCTGTAGGCGCCTTCGACGGCCCCCAGCGCCGACCGTGTCGGTTCCCCCGGCATGATCGCACCGTCGACGTAGACGATCGCGATCACATTCTCCGCCCGCTCCGGCGCGCCCATCGCCTCCGGCCCCCCCATGAGCAGCGACATGGCGGCGAACGGGTTGGACATGTCGAGCTCCGGCTCCTGCTGCTTGCCGACAGACTTGTCGAACTCGGCGTCCTCCCCGTACTCGGACTTCAGCCGTGCGACGAAAGCACTGCGAT
>JAEUIG010000033.1 GCA_016795125.1 Planctomycetaceae bacterium
TACCGACACCCCTGCTCACCCGCAGGCCGTCATCCAGTTGCACACCGGCACGGCGCTGGCCTCGCTCGTCCGGCCGTCCATGGGCGCGTGGCTCTTGTATGGCCTCGGCACCGAAAACCAGAACCTGCCGGGTTATGTCACGATCAACCCGTCACCCAATTTCGGCGGCACCATCAACTACGGCAGCGCGTTCCTCCCGGCGCACTTCCAGGGGACGCGCGTCAACGACGTCGGCCGCATCGCGAACCTCGCTGCGTCCACTCCTGCGAACCTGCAACGGAAGCAACTGGACCTCATCCAGGCGATGAACCGCGACCTCGGCACCGCGTCCGGTGCACCCGCCGAACTCGACGGCGTCATCTCCTCGTTCGAACTGGCGTTCCGCATGCAGGGAGAAGTCCCGGAACTGCTGGACATCTCCCGCGAGCCGGAACACGTCCGCGAAGCGTACGGCGTGAAAGACGGGCCGGACGGAAGCTTTGCGCGGCAGTGCCTGATGGCCCGGCGGCTGAGCGAAGCGGGCGTGCGGTTTGTCGAGATTCGCCAGCCCGGCTGGGATCATCACTCCAACCTGAACAAGGGGATGATCGCCAACTCGGCCATGACCGATCAGCCGACAGCCGCGCTTCTGGCCGACCTGGAGCAGCGCGGCCTGCTGGATGAAACGCTGGTGCTGTTCGGCAGCGAGTTCGGCCGCATGCCGACCGCGCAGGGTCCGGACGGCCGCGATCACAACATCATGGGCTACCCGATGTGGCTGGCCGGCGCAGGCGTGAAGCCCGGCTTCTCCCACGGCGCCACCGACGACATCGGCCTGCGCGCCGTCGATGGCCGCATGCACATGACCGACCTCCACGCCACGCTCCTCGCCCTCATGGGTCTCGACCACGAGAACCTGACCTACCGCTACGCCGGCCGCGACTTCCGCCTCACGGACGTGGCAGGGAACATCGCGCGCGAAGTCTTCGCCTGAGTGCACACACAGACCCAGCCCCTTCCGAGCCGCGCAAACGGGAGGGCGAGGCTCCCGCCGAGCCGCTGCGGCAAAACGGCGCTGACGCCACAGAACGGCGCCGCATCCGTCTCTCCCGAGAGACGCATGCATCTCAGGCAACACACCTCTCGCCCGTTTGCGAGTCTTTCGCGGTCCCCGCGTCAAGCCGCCCGTGATTGAACCGCGGTCGCCGAGGCGATCCCGAGCCGCCGCTCGATCGCATCGGCCGCACGTTCGACGCCCCCGGTCTGGGCGACACGACCGCGCAGCCTCAACAGCACGCGCCGTGCTGCCGTCTGGGTCTCCGGATCGGAAATCCAGCCGTCGAGGATGTCGGTCATCCGCCGCACATGGTGGCGAACCTGACTGACGAACGAGACTTCCGGCATGATGCCGCGGCCGGCGATCAGGTTAGGCAGCGTGTTGTATTCGCACGTCACGAACAGGTGCACGAGCAGATAAAACAGCATGGTGCCGCGATAGATCACGACCGCCGGTGTCCCGCGCGCCAGAAGTTCGAGGCTGACCGAACCCGACACCATCAGGCAGCAGTCGGACGCGCCGATGATCTCCGGGGTCCGCCCCACGCGGAGATCGATCGGCAGGTCGGGAGCGTGTTTGGCCATCAGCTGCGCGCACAGCGCGCGATGTGATTCCTTGTAGCAGGCGACGGGAAACCGCAGCTTCGGATGCCGCTCGTGCAGGCGCCGCGCGACCTTGAGCATCACCGGAAAATTGCGGCGGACCTCCTGGTTGCGGGAACCGGGAAGCAGACCGACCACGCAGTCGCGATCGTCGAGCCGGCTCGCCGCCCGCATCGACCGGCAGAACCCGTCGTCAAGGCGATGCGCCGCGACCTCGTCGAAGAACGGATGCCCCACATACTCGACGCTGACTCCGCGCTCGGCGTACCAGTCCGCTTCGAACGGCAACGCCGCCAGCACATGGTCGACGTACTTGTACACCTTGCGAATCCGCCAGGGCGCCCAGGCCCAGAGTTGCGGCGGCATGTAATAAATGACCTGCACGCCGGCGCGCTTCGCCTTGC
>JAEUIG010000061.1 GCA_016795125.1 Planctomycetaceae bacterium
AATCTCGGAATCGTCAACGAGGCCGAGCAGGAGCGGCTGCGCAACTCCCGGGTGGCCATTGTCGGCATGGGCGGCGTCGGCGGCGTCCATTTGATGACGCTGGCCCGGCTGGGGATTCAACAGTTCTCCATCAGCGACCTCGACACCTTCGAGCTGGCGAACTTCAACCGCCAGTACGGAGCGCGGATCGATACGCTGGGCCGGCCGAAAGTCGAAGTCATGGCGGCCGAAGTGCAGCGGATCAATCCGGACGTTCAGCTCAGGGTGCTTCCGCAAGGCGTTACTGAGCGTTCGATCGCGCAGTTCCTGGATGGCGTGGACCTGCTCATCGACGGCATCGACTATTTTGCGATCGACATGCGGCGCAAGCTGTACCGGGCCGCCGCCCAGCGCGGCATTCCGGCCGTCATGGCAGGGCCGGTCGGCTGCAGCACCGCCTGGCTGGTCTTTACGCGCGACGGCATGCCGTTCGACCGCTATTTCGACCTGCACGACGGCCAGTCGGAGATGGAGCAACTGGCGGCATTCACCGTCGGCCTCGCACCTGCGGCGCTGCACTTTCCGTACGTTGACATCAGCCGCGTCAACATCGCCGAGCAGTACGGTCCGTCGGTGGGCCTGGCGTGCGAGTTGTGTGCGGGCGTCGCCGGCGCCGAGGCTCTGAAGCTGCTCCTCAATCGAGGCGGCGTGCGTCCAGTCCCGCACTATGCACAGTTCGACGCGTACCGGGCCAGGTTCCGCCGTGGACGGCTGTGGGGCGGAAATCGCCACCCGCTCCAGCGGCTCAAACGCTGGTGGCTGTTGCGAACCGTTGCGAGCATGACGCCATCTGGCTGCCAGGAACATTGCGATTGCTCATCGCACTGCTGACCGGACGGCGCTCTCAGCGAGTCACGAACAGACCGACAGGGGCTCCGAGGTTCGTCGGCCTGCCGTTGATCCGGCACGTGAGATCAACCTCGCACCGCTCCGGCTTCGCAGACCCGCCTGGCGGCGACGGATCGCCTTGCGGAGCACTCGCAACACGAGTCTCCGGCTGAGCGGGGCCACGTTCGAACCGTAGCGTTCCAGGACCACCGGGTCTGCCGGGCGGGCGTCCCACAGACGGACGAGTGCTCGGGCCGGCTGGTAGTGCGTGGCCAGTTCATCCCCGCCATAGAAGGCGATGAGCGCGGTGCGGCAATCGATCTGTGGCTGTTCGGTAAACGGCTCGCTCAGCAGTCCGAAAATGCATTTGCCGCCGCGTCCGTCGTCAAACTTCCGGCGAATGAGACGGTCTGCGTTCGCCTGCAGGTGCTGCAGTGACGCGAGCGGAATCCGCGAATCCGCGAAGACGCTCATGAGGTCGGCAATGACGAGTTTTCGGCTCCGGTTCATTCGCGAACTCCTGTTTCGATGCGATCGTTGCCAAACACGGCCGAGTTCGATTGTAAACCGGCCGTACCCCGTCGCGGTAGAGCAGTGCTGCGAACCGGAACACTGACGAAAGCCAACGACTCGATGCGGACGCACGAATCGCCAAATGCCACGGCCAACGGCATCGCGGCGAATTGCAGTACTTGGGCCGTTCAGGATCGGCATTCTGCTCGATTCTGCCGGGCGCTCTAAGCCTGGCAGGGGCTTGTTTCTGAGAATTAGCGTCAAGCAGCCGCCGGGCAGAATCGAGCACGCCAGGCGGGAACCAGGTCGAAGCGTTGGTGCGAGTCTGTCGGTGTGCAACGAGCCGTCAAAAGCTCCCCTGCTCCGCGTGAAGCCATTGTCGGGCTACCGCGGCGAGGATACGCTCAAACTTGAGTGTGATCGTCAGGACCAACGCACCGTCAGCGGTTGAAGAGTCGAAGTCATGGTTGACGAATCGGCGAGCGATCAGGCCTGGGATGCCGGCTCGATGGGCTGCGGTGAACTGATTATCATGCTGGCCGTGCGGATGCGCGCCATGGTGCCGGCGACTGTACTCCATCTGACCGCCACGGATCCGGGAGCGCGCGAAGATTTGCCCGCGTGGTGCAGGATGACCGGCCACCGCCTGGTCCGACACGAACATCCACATTATTGGATTGAACGACGGGAGAGCCCGTGATGCCTGGAAAGTTCTGCGTCAGTCTGTCCTTCGCGAAAGACAACACCGACAAAGCCACGGTCGCTTTTGTGGTTGCGAACGCAGCACTCGGTTCCGAAAAGGAAACAATGGTGTTTCTGTCGACCGAAGCGGTCCGACTGTCTCAGGCCGGATACGCCGATGACATTCACGAAGCGGGGTTCGCGCCTCTCAAGGAATTGATGGAGAACTTTGCCGCCAACGGAGGCAAGATCTTCACTTGCTCTCCCTGCTTCAAGCGTCGAAATCTCGACGAGAACAACCTCGTCGCCGGAGCTGTCATCGTGGGTGGTGCGAAACTCGTCGAGTTCCTATCGGACGGGTCGCCGTGCGTCTCGTTTTGAGTCCGACCGTCGTACCCGACCGGTCGGTCGGGCGGTGAGGTCACAAGCTTGCCCAGCTACAGGGACAGCGTAAAGGCTGAACTCCAACTGTGCAGTACGCTCCCGCCCATTCCTCGCTGCCTGATGCGTCGTTCGACGGCGGCAGCCTCGACTGCGGCAGCGGATTGCTGCTGCTGATCCGGCGGCACATCGACCCGCTGCCAGGCGGGCGCCTGCTTGAAATCCGGTCAACCGAACCCAGCGTCGAAGAAGACCTGCCCTCGTGGTGCCGGATGACGGGCAACGATCTGTTGTCCACCGTCCGTCGCGGACCCGAGCGGAGCTACCTCGTCCGCAAGCGGGGTGCACCGGGCATGCTGCCGGAGGGCGTCGACAGCAGGGTTGCGACAAACTCGGTGGCCCTGCATACATCGCATCCGGTGGGCCGGGACCTGTCGCGCGATTCGATCGCCCCCTTGTCGGTGATGGGTATCGGCAGTTGGCCGCGATCCCCGAACGTGCTGGCCGCCCTCCCGCAGTACCTGTCAGGCCGGATCTCCGACGCGCACTTCCACGCGATCGCCGATCTGGCAGTTGCCGATGTCATCGCGGCCCAGGAGCGCGCCGGTGTGCACGTCGTAACGGACGGCGAGCAGCGACGGGACAGCTACGCCAGTTTCATCGGCAATCACTTGGAGAACTGCCAGTTAGTGCCGATTGTCGACCTGCTCTCGTATGTGGACGAACCGGACAGGTTCCGCGAGGAACTCAAGGCGCTGGACGTCCCCGCTGAGTCGGTGCGTCACCCGGCGGTCTTCGGGAAGCTCGCGCGGCGCACGCCGATTGTCGTCCCAGAACTCCAATTCGCACAGTCGCGAACCGCACGACCGATCAAAGTCGCGCTGCCGGGTCCCTACCTGCTGACGCGCACAATGTGGCTCGAATGCGTCGCTGACAAGGCGTACGACACTCGCGAGGCGCTGGCAGACGACATTGTCCTGGCGCTGCGCGGGGAGTTACGGGATCTGCTGGCGGCCGGGGCGGCCATCGTCCAGTTTGATGAGCCGGTCCTCACGGAGGTCGTGTTCGGCGCACCGCGGCAGTCGCGCAGTTTTATGTGCGGAGCGCTCAGCGAGCGGCGCGAACCGACCGAAGAATTGCGATTCGCGGCCGGCTTGATCAATCGCGTCGTGGACGGATTTCCTCGCGATCGGACCGCCGTCCACGTCTGTCGCGGAAATTGGAGTCGGGACGAAAGCGTGGCGCTCTCCGGCGATTATCGGCCCCTCGTGCCGACTCTGTGCGAATTGAACGTTGGTCATCTGTTCCTGGAGCTCTGTACTTCGCGGGCGGGCGAACTCGATTCGCTGCGTCAACTCCCCGAGGACGTTCGCATCGGCGTCGGCGTGGTGAATCAGAAGCTCGATCGGGTGGAAACGGTGAACGAGATCGTTGTCCGCGGAGAAGCCGCGATTGCCGTGTTTGGGGCGAAGCGCGTGCTGCTTAACCCCGACTGCGGGTTTGCCACGTTTGCCGACCGGCCGATCGCGTCCGCGGCGGTCGCGGAACAGAAGCTGGCGGCAATCGTACAGGCGTCACGGCAACTGCGCGCTCTGCATGGAGAGTCACTTCATTCAACCAGTTGACGACCATGCCGGATTGTTGGCGAGGTCAATGCTTCAATATCGACGGATTGGAGATTGCATGAACAGGCGAGGCTTTACGCTGATTGAACTGCTGGTCGTAATCGCGATCATTGCGATCCTGATTGCCCTGCTGCTGCCAGCCGTGCAGCAGGCGCGAGAAGCGGCGCGCCGAACGCAGTGCCGCAACAACCTGAAGCAGCTTGGGCTGGCGCTGCACAACTATCATGACGCCGGGCAGCAGTTTCCGCCGGGGACGGTGAATGAGGCGAACCCGGGCGGAGGAACTTCGTATGGTCGTCCGCCCCGGACGACGTATGTCGTGCATCTGTTTCCTTATCTCGACCAGGCTCCGGTCTACAACAACGTGGACTTCGTGAATCGTCCCACGGCCCCCGGACTCATCTGGTTCGGCAACAATCCGGTGGCCACCGGCACGGTCATCCCGACCTTTTACTGTCCGAGCGACGGTCAGGGCGGACAAACCAAGAATTGCGGCCTGATCAATGGTGACGTCAATCGGCCTGCCCCGCACTTCCTCAGCAACTACATGGGTTTCTTTCACGGCCTCAATGTGTCCGCGATCGACACGCAAGATGCGAGGTTGAAGGGGGCTTTCGGACTGAACTGGGGGGCGAGGATCCGCGACATCGTTGACGGGACGAGCAACACGATGCTGATGGGGGAATACCTCACCGGCACGCATGACGACTATCGCGGCTTCATCTGGTCGGACAAGGCGGGCGGCAGCCAGCTCTGGGTCGAACTTACTCCCAACAGCCGGCTGCCGGATCGTCTGTCGCCGACGACGCCTCCTCCTCCGCTGGCGACTAAGCCGTGGTGCAAGAACGCGCCCGAACTGAACCTCCCCTGCGTCAACGGGGTGAGCGAGTCGAGCGGCCTCGCCAACCTCGATCACACGGCCGCCTCGCGCAGCCGTCACCTTGGGGGCGTCCACGTTCTGCTGGGAGACGGCGCGGTGCGTTTCGCCAGCGACAGCGTCGATCTGCGCGTGTGGCGCGGACTGGCCACGATTCAAGGAGCGGAGATTGCCGGTGAGTTCTGAATTCCTACGCCCGACGGATGGAGTCTCCATCCGCTCGCCCGGCCGACGCCCACATTGTCTTTCCGCGCAGCTGTTCGCGGCAGCGCTGGCGATCTCTCTCTGCGGCTGCTCTCAGCCTGACGATCCCTGGACGCGCGCCGCTGCCTCAGGCAGTGTGACTCTCGACGGCGCGCCGCTGAAGGAAGGGACGATCACATTCTTTCCGAGCGGAGCCACACGTGGGCCTGCGGCCGGCGGGGCAATCGTTGATGGCCGCTATGACATCTCGGCCTCTGAAGGACCGATTGTCGGCACAAGCCGGGTTGAACTTCGTTCGGTTCAGAAGACCGGTCGCATCGTCAAATCCCCCGTCGCAGTGGAGTCCGATGGTCTGCCGATCGACATGGTCGAGGAAACCAGGGAGGTTGTTCCACCGCAGTACAACCGCGATTCCACGTTGGAGTTCACGATCAAGGAGGGCGATGAAAACGTCAACGACATCATTTTGCAAAGCGCGGTCGCCGTCCCTCCGCCCGGTCAATGAATCTGGCAGGCTCGTCCTTACGAATCAGTCGTCCTTGCGGTACACGATGATGCGGACGGCCAGGGATACCGACCGGGGACGACTCATCGCCGGGTTATAACCAAGCCAGCGTCGCGCCAGGTCGGAACCTGTCCAGAAAGCCTGGCGTCGGAAACGAGGAGTCTGACACAACAAGGTGACGGCCCACTGTTTGACGTCGGGTTGCAAAGTGGGGCCGCTGGGACTCGAACCCAGAACCAACGGATCATGAGTTTTCAGGACAGGCATTCTGCTCGATCGTACTCGACGCTCAAAGCCTGGCTGGGGCTCGTCTTCCGGGATTCAGCGTCGAGCAGCCACCGGACAGAATCGAGCACGCCAGGTCGGAACCTGGTCGGAACGGCGCTCATGGGAATGCGCTGGCAAGTTCGTCTTGCGGTGTCTGAAACAGCCTTCGTGGACGTCTTGCTGAGTCCACAGCGTCACCGCAACCAGTGAAGCCAATCGGGGCGGGCGGGCCTCATAAGGTCTGTACCGCTGGATCCTGAGTGCATTCGTCGTCACTCGACGCAATTCTGAGGGAATCCTGCGGCATTCGTCTTTGCAATTGCACATTGTGACGATACAATATTTGTATCTGCACTTCAGCGCACTCCATTTCCAGGATCGAAGAATGCCGATTACTCGAATCACACGCGAAGACTTTCTGCGGGATCGTCAGGGCCGCACGTTCACCGACGTGCTGAACGCTCAAGAGGCCCCATTTGATGCGTTAATGCGGTTTTTGAGCGATGAGGCCCGGCAGCAGCGGATGGAGGACTCGGAAGTCCACCATGACCGCCCGGCCCTGGCCGGCGTCATCCGGGAACTCGAAGCGCTGCCGGAAATCGACACGTTCCTCCGTGAAATCCACCTGCAGGAAAGCAAACGCTTCCGTCAGGCGACGGGTGTCCTCGTGCGCATGATCATGGAGCGCCGCGGCTGGAAGAAGACCGGCAAGAAAGGCTCGTTGGGCGTCCGCGCCAAGTCGGACCGAGCTCATCCGAGTCACAACACCGGCGGACTGGCCTTCTGGTTCATTCGCGCCGAGCGCTATGAGAAGAAGGACGGAATGCCGTTTCGGTCAGTGCGTGAACGGCGTCGCCAGTTTCCCGCCAGTAAGCGGCGGCCGAAGCCCTCCCGCTCACAGCAGACATCGCAGCGGCGAAAGTCAGAGAACACACGGTCGGTCTCCGCCCGTCAATCGTAATCAAGCGATTGTCGAGGCGACGGCAGCGCACCGCGTGGAACAAGGGGCGACCATGTCGCAGTTTCGCGTGAAGTGTCCGAGTTCCCAATGCGGTCATATCGGGATGACGGAAGGCGCTCCAGCCGCCGGAGCGTTCGTTAAAAAGCATTTCGCCGACATGAACAACCGCAAGAAGTCGGTTGAACGGAGCGATCCGCTCCTGGTTTTCCGTTGCCATAGATGCAAATGCCGATGGCGAATGCGGACCAGCCAGGTGGCGCGTAGCTGACGAGGTGCACCACAATCGCCCCACAAGGGAGAGTAAATCATAAGTCGGCCGGTCGGGAACCGGGAAAATTCGTCGCTGTCCTGTGTGGCAGCGGGTCCGGAACGCTGCTCTAGCGGAACCTGTACGGCCTGTTTGGTTGAGGAAGTGGAAGTATGTCTGAAGGCAGAATCAAGAAACTGACAGCGAAGGGGTTCGGATTCATCGACACGGGAGATGGACAGGATCTGTTCTTCCACATGAGCAACGTGGAAGGCAGCAGCTTTGATCAGCTCCAGGAAGGCCAGCGCGTGTCGTTTCATGCCGGCCAGGGACCGAAAGGCCCGAGGGCCGAGAATGTGCAACTGATCTGACTCATGGAGCTAGAAGCCGGCTGCCGCTGGGGCGGCCGGCTTGAGGTCCGTCCCATCGTCCAAAGTGCACTGCGATGCTCTCGCTCACTCACGCCGCTCGACAGTTGATCTGCAACATGCTTGGTGAGCAGGACGACGGCCTAGTGCTCAGGATTTCTGCCAGCCCCGATGGTCCGCACATCGCGATGGACCGGGTTCGCGTCGGCGATGGTACCTTCAATTTTGGCAGCAGATGCGTGCTGGCCGTTGACCAGATGGTCCTCCGGAAGATTGCCGGGCAAACGCTGGACGTCGAAGTCGTCGAAGGACGTTCTGCGCTGGTGCTCGTCGGTGAGTAGTCGCGGCCAGGGAGTTTAGCCCTTATGGGCTTTCAGCGGCATCCGAGTACTCGCCGACTCGGAATGCTTTCCTCCGGAAGTCTTCAAACCCGTCAGGTCGTACCGATGCCTCTGATGGCCCGCCGACGGATTTGCCCAATCTGTACGGGTTCGGGACGCTGCAAGCAATGTCCCTCGCTCCCACGAGCCATTGTGGTCCCGGGTCGAGGCCACATGCTGGTTGAGTTCCTCAAGTGTCCCGACTGCAGGGATAGCGGTGTGTGCCGAGCGTGTGAAGGGCGCGGCGAAGCGGAATGACGCGAATGGAGAATCGCGCGACAACAATCGTTATCGATGGAGGGTGTTCATGCGATTCATCAGCGGCGTGTTTGCATGGTCGGTGGTAGCGGCATTCGCCACGTCGGTGTTCTGCCTCATGGCAGCGGACTTGGCGAGCGCCTTCGGTTACTCCTTGGATGACAGTTTGCTGCAAAGAACTCTGACAATCGTCGCACCCCTAGGTGTGGTTGCCTGCGGGATGTTCGTATGCACTCGAGTCAGGTGGGCACTGAACCAGGGTGACTCTGAAGCTGATTCAGATTCCGAGTCGTGAAGCGGTTCACTTGAGTGTGCCGTTTCTCACCGCGGCTCGTAAGTCGCCGTTGCCTACAATGCAATGAAGTTCCAAGTCACACACACCGGATCGGGTGCCTTATTCCAAAACAACGGAACACGTACGCCAAGCGTCAACGCGAGAACGAAAAGCGATTTAAGGCCGCTGCAAAGGCCGCAAAACGTGCAGCCCGAAAGCTGGTGCCGTCCGCTGAGCCGGCTGCAAATCTACCTCCTGTCGAAGCGTCGCTTCGCGTTGACTGAACGGTACTAGCGCGCTTGGTCGTCGCAGCAATCCTTGAGGTTCATCCGCCTTGGACTCTGCATTCAGCCGGGCAGGAGCCAGCCGTGTATGTTGTTCACGTGAATCTTGGAACGAGCACGGCAACGATCCATCGCATCGGAGGCTGCGGCTCGCAGAGGAAACCATCGTCACGGTCAGCGGAGGGCCTGGACGAGTGGAGCTATCCCATCAAGAGCTTGAGACAGGCGCGGGACTACGCGCTGATGGCGCGCACGCAGCAGACAATGGATTGTGAAACCTGCGGGCAGAACGGTGAATTTGGAGCCTGAAGCACAGGTAGTCATACGGTACGGCGCAGCTGGTCGATCGACGTGGTCGCACTGCGACGCCATTCGCGAGCCTTAAGTTCCGCCAATTCCGCTTCGAGTTTCTTGCGTCCATCGTCCTTCGCCGTCCGCTCAGTCTCTGCTGCAGCCGCCGTCTGATCGGCAGCAGTCGCTTCCCATTGAGAGCAGACATCCTCAGTTTCTGCGAGCGAGGCAAGGCCTGCGACATTCCAATTCGCGCTGGACTCTCCGGCATGCGCGGCCCGCCAACGTCTCAGGAGGGCGGACAGTGCGAGGCGGGCCCTCTTGTGAAGTGTGGAATTGACAACTGCCACATCCCGCAACTGGTCGCTCGTGACTTGGTCGCGCAGCGACAGCCCGTCGATGGCTTTCGTCGCCGAATCGAAAGCACGTTTCGCCGTTATCGCCTGGGTGGCGGTATCGTCCGAGACGAATCGCTCGAATCGTTCCAGCCGGTACTTGCCTCCATTGCCCAAACGACACAACCCGCTGACGTTCAGCGGGTTGCGAATTGGGGCCGCTGGGACTCGAACCCAGAACCAACGGATTATGAGTCCGCTGCTCTAACCGATTGAGCTACAGCCCCGCGAATTGTTCCGCACGGCATCGTAGGCGCGAGGGGCGGGGTTCTCAACTGCCTGTCCACGGTCCGCGACAGGCGATGCGCTCATCCTCCAGCGACGTACTGCGACCCTGTCGCAGTATTGCTGCATCCGGCGTCAATCCTTTAATCAGCTCACGTCGATCCATGCGAGCAGACATTAGGGCACCGAACCGAATCGCCAGTGGCGTCGCGTGACGGTGAACGGCTGTCGGCGTTCTGATGCCCCTTGTACTTTGCGCGGCCACTGCGACTTCAAGGCGTTGCGTCGATCTCCGGACCTCGGAAACAGTCGCTCCGGCAGCCTGCTAACCCATCTTGCCGGAATTCGCAGGCTGGGATACCATCCGCCCCCCTTTCCGCCGGCCCGCGTCCGCCGGGAGTATCCCGCTCGTGGAATACAGTTTTCGTCCCCTCGGAAAAACCTGCGCTGCGACCGGCGGTCCACTCCAGCCGGGCACGTTCGTGCATTCCGTATTGATCGAACGCCAGGGGAACTTCGAGCGGCTCGATTTTTCGCCCGCAGGCTGGAACGGCATGCCGAGCGGCGCACTGGCACGGTGGCGGTGCCGGGTCCCGGAATCGCTGCGGCCGCGCGAAACGCCTCTCGATCCGGAAGCCCTGCTGACATATTTCGAACAGCTCGTGGAAGACGCGAACCCGGCACATCACAAGCTGCGGTACGTGCTGGCGCTGTTCCTGCTGCAGCGGCGACGATTGAAGCTCGACGGCTCGCGCACGGACGGGGCCGACGAATTCCTGCAGGTGTCGGGATCACGCGGCGAAGGGCCGTATGAGATTCTCGACCAGCAGCTCCCGGAACCGGAGATCAAGCAGTTACAGGCGGAGATCGGCCAGTTGGTGGCCAGCGGCTGGAACGCGGCGTAGCCGGCATAGCGACGTGGAACGTCGCCTGACGGGATGGAATCCACAATGCGGTGCATGGCGGCGTGCCTGGCGATCGCGATCCTGCTGCCGGCGAGCAGCGGCTGCGGTCGTCTTACGCGCCTGTCGATCTTCAAGCGACCCGAGCCGTGCACGTTCAATCCGCGGGCGACGAAGGAAGAGATCGTCGCGCACGTGAACCGGTTTGTGACGGAAGAGGGCGCTCGGCCGCCGCTGACGTCGTGGCGCGCTATGCAGGCGCGGGTCACGCTGCCCGGGATGCCCGGCGTTCCGGCGACGGTTGTCGTGGAGGCGCCGTCGCGCGTGCGGATTCGGGCAGCGATGTACGTCAGCAATTCCGAGCTGGCGGATGTCGGCTGCAATGAAGAGGAAATCTGGATGTGGCACAAGTTCGCGCCGCAGGAGATCGTGACCATCAAGCACGAGCACGTCTCGCAGGCGCTGCAGCAGATGCCAATCCCGCTCGACCCCGATTGGATGATGGAGGTGCTCGGCGTCGCACCGGTCGATCTGAGCGCCTCGCAGCTGCGCCGTCCGAACGATCCGAATGCCAGGTGGGTCGACCTGGTTTCGCAGCTGACGACGCCGAACGGCGAGACCGTTGTGCGCGTGGTCCGGTTCAACCTGTGCCACGGGCAGATCGTCGAGCACCGGATCGAGCGACCGGACGGCACCCCGCTCGCCATCGCCAAGCTCGGCGACTATTCGGCGGACAGCAGCGGCGCGTTCATGATGCCGCACCTGGTCGAGATCGAATGCCCGGGCATGCCCCAGCCCTCCGGCCGGACCGAGACGGCCAGCCTGCGGCTGGAACTGGGGCCGATTTATGCGAACCCCGCGCGGCTGGCGGATGCGGAATGGCAGGTACCGCACCAGAATGGCGTGACGCGACGCCAGTTTGTTCCGCCGGGCGCCGCACCGATCCGCACGGCGGACCCGCGCGGGCGTTTCCGCGAACCCCTGCTGCGCGACGCCTCCGCCGAATCGACCACGCGCATGGACGTCATCGAGCAGGCGGGGTCTGCCAGCGTGCGGCCTGAAGCGTATTCTCCAGGAGCATTGCGATCGTCATCGGACCCACTCCCCCCGGAACGGGAGTCAGCGCCCCGGCCGTTTCCTGCACGGCCGTGAAATCGACGTCGCCGACGAGCCGCCCATCGTCGAGCCGGTTGATTCCCACGTCGATGACCGCAGCCCCCGGCTTGACCATGTCGGCCGTCACGAACTCGGGCCGCCCGATCGCCGCAATCAGGATGTCGGCCTGACGGGTGATCGCCGCCACGTCGCGCGTCCGGCTGTGACAGACCGTCACCGTGGCATCGGCGACCGCACCCTTCTGCATCAGCAGGAGCGCCATCGGCTTGCCGACGATCTCGCTGCGCCCGAGCACGACGGCGTGCGCCCCGGCGGTCTGGACACCGGCGGCCTGCAGCAGTCGCTGGCAGCCGTGCGGCGTGCACGGCAGAAACCGCGGCCGCCCCTGGACGATCAGCCCCACGTTGTGCGGGTGAAACGCATCGACGTCTTTCAGCGGATCGACGGTGTCGAGGATGGCCGTCTCGTCGATCTGTTTCGGCAGCGGAAGCTGGACGAGGATCCCGTGGACGGCGCGATCGGCGTTGAGGGTGGCGACGAGCTCGAGAAGTTCCGCCTGGGACGCATTGCCCGCCAGGCGATGCAGGCTGCTGGCAATGCCGCAGCCCTCGCAGGCCTTGCGCTTGTTGCGGACATAAACCTCGCTCGCCGGATTCTCGCCGACGAGGACTGCCGCCAGATGCGGGACGACGCCCGTTTCGGCGCGGAAGTGATTTGTGCGTTCGGCAATCTCGGCGCGGATGCCGGCCGCAATCGCCTTGCCATCAATAAGTCGTGCTGACACCGGGTCGATTCTCCTGAACCCCGGTATGGCATGGCGGCCGCGAATCCGCAAGCGTGCGTGGGCGGCGGCTATTGTGCTGAAGAGTCGATCGATGTTTCGACCGGGGCGTCCGGGGCCGCTTCCTCGCCGGCAACGGCCGGTTCCGCCTCGGCGGTGCTGCGAAGGCTGGTCAGCACCGAGATCACGACGTCGGCCGGCAGTGCGAACGTCTCGGTCCGTCCGGCTCGGGCGATGTTCAGCCCCACGGCGTCGCCGTTGAGGTCCACGATCGGACCGCCGCAGTCCTCCGGGGCGAGGACCGTATCATGCTGCAGAACGGCCGAAAAACCGGTGCGCCGCAGGCTCAACTCGCCTCCCATATGGTTCTGTTCGGCGATCCGGCTGAGGAACTGTCCGAAGGGGTGCGTCAGCGTGGCTGGACGCACCATCTCGGTGTCGCCGCGACGGATCGTGATGTCCAGCGTGGTCCCCGGTTCGTACTGGCGAATGAGACGCACCAGCGATTCGCGGCTGTCAATGGTCTTGTCGGCGACGCGCATGATCACGTCGCCCCGCTGCAACTCGGCGTTTGCGGCAGCGCTCTCCGCGACCACGTCCTTGATCTGGGCCACGCCGTCCAGGTCTTCCAGGCGCACGCCCAGCACGCCGCTGATTTTCTCCGCCGTGATCTTCCGGCGACGAACGCTGACGATGCCGACGGCCACCGGACGCGAATCCTGACCACAGGTGGCGAGCCAGTCGCCGACCACCGGGTCGGCGCCCGCCTTCCAGCGGATCGGCGTGAGACCAGTGGCCGCGACCCGGAACAGGGCGAGATCGGAGTCCAGGTCGTACGCACGCTGCTCGATCGGAAGTTCGCGGCCGTCGGGCAGCCGGCATCGCAGCGTGCCCGTGAGATCGCTGCCCTTCGTGACGATCCAGCCGTCGGCATCGACGATCGCGCCGAGGCGGATGGTTTTCTCGTCGCTCAGGATGCGGACAGTCGCTTGCTGTGCGGCCTGCACGACCTCCTTGAATGCGCCGCGCAGGTCCCCGTCATCGTCCAGCCAGCTTCCTGCAAAGTGCGCGTCCTCGGCGGGAATCGCCGTCGGCAACGCCAGCACGGCCACGACCAGCGGGACCAGCCGGCGCAGGCAATTGCGGAAATCAGTTCGAGGCGTGCCCATCAGCGTTTTTGACTCATTCCCTGGATCGGTCCGCCGGCATCGGCGCCGGCAATTCAGTCGAATCGAAAGCCGAGCCGGACCTTGACTTCCACGAGCTTTCCGTCACGGAGCAGTTCGAGTTTCACCTCCCGCCGGGGCTGGTACGTGCCGACGAGTTCGATGAGCTGCGCGAGAGTTGCCACCTTGCGTGCGCCAAACGTGACCAGGATGTCGCCGACCTTGATTTTCGCATCGTCGGCCGGATCGCCGGGATGCACCGTGGTGACCTCCAGCCCCGCTGCATGCGGCTTGCCCGAAATCCCAAGCAGCGCGCCGCTGTGCGAATTGAACGACTCGGACGTCGTCAGACGTTCCCAGGACTGCGAGTATGCCACGATCGGCACGTGAAAGTTCAACTGCGTCTCTTCGCCGATCCGGCTGTTGATGCCGATGACGCGCCCCTGCATGTCGAACAGCGGGCCGCCGGAGTCCCCCCCCACCAGTTCGCAGTCGGACTGGATCACGCGCTTGGTGGCAAACAGCACGCGCCCGAGCCGCATCACCGGGGGACGGCCGTCGTGATAACCGCCCGGATGACCGGCCGCCACGCACCATTCGCCGAACTCGATCGACTGTGCCGGCGCCATGTCGGCGTGCGGCCAGTCGGCGCCCTGATCGATTTTGATGAGGCCCGCGTCCAGCGTGTCGTCGCGGCCCAGTGTCATTCCTGTGACGGTCCGGCCGTCGTGCAGGACGATGGCATCCACCCGGCGACCGGGTTTCCCGCTGACATGCGCCGCGGTGAGGATATAGCCGTTGTTCGTCACGATCACGCCGCTGCCCTGGGCCGGACCGATCTGGATGCTGACCGTGCAGGCGGACAACTTCTCGACGAGCGTCCGCAGGTGGTCCTGCAGTTCGCGCAGGTCGTCCACACTTTCGGGGACGCGCTTGCTGAAGACCGCCGGGAGTTCGGGATCGGCCGGCGCCGACTCCTCGGAGTCCGGAGCGGCGGGTGCGGATTCGACAGCCGCCGTTGGCTCCTCGGGCGAAGCGGGAGCCGGCGCGTCCTCGGCCGCGGGGGCGGATGCCAAGACCGCGAACCAGCAGCACAGTCCGCCGACTGTGAGCAGATGACGGACCGCGGGAGACCACCGTCGCCGCATGGGCGCTCCTGACAGGACGCGAGCGTAGCGTCCCTATCAAAGTATGCTCGCGCGACTGGCAGAGGCAAGTGTCTGCCGGAGGGAATTATTGCGGAGTGTGACGCTTGTTCGGGACGGGGGTATCCGCGAAAGCCTGCCGCCTGACGCCGGGTGCCACTGGCGTTGCCAGTGCGAACGGGAAACTCCATGCCCAAGGCACTGGCGGAGCCAGTGGCGCCCTACCCGGATCCTTCGCAATGACGTCGCACTGTGCGCGGGCAGACTGTCCGCCCACACCCTGACCGCTATACTCGGACGCACGACGCCATCCGTTGTTTGCCATGTCGTTGATCGATCTGCAGAACGTCACGCACTACTACGGAACCCACTGCGCGCTGCAGGGGGTGACGGTGTCGCTTGCGCCGGGTGCGATCGGACTGATCGGGCAGAATGGCGCAGGAAAGTCGACCCTGCTGAAGATTCTACTGGGACTCGTGCGGCCGTCGCAGGGGACCGGCGCCGTGCTTGGACGGGACATTCGCGGTTCGGGGAGCGAGCTGCGGGGTCGTGTCGGCTACATGCCGGAGGCGGAGTCGTTCGTCCCGGGGCTAAGAGGCGTCGATCTCGTCTCGCTGGCGGGCGAGCTCAGCGGAATGCCCCGCAAGCAGGCGCTGCGACGCGCGCACGAGGTCCTGAGCTATCTCGGTCTCGAGGAAGCGCGCTATCGACGCAGCGAAGAATACTCGGTCGGCATGAAACAGCGGCTCAAGCTGGCGACGGCGATGGTCCACGACCCGGACCTGCTGCTGCTGGATGAGCCGACGGCGGGGCTTGATCCGGACGGCCGCGACTCGATGCTGGCGCTGCTGGCCTCGCTGGCGACGCGACATGGCAAATCGCTGATGTTGTCGACGCACCTGCTGGGGGACATTGATCGCGTCTGCTCGCAGGTGGTGATCGTCGATCGCGGCCAGGTGCGCGGCGTCGGCCGGATTTCAGAACTGCGCTCGGAGTATCGCGGCAGGTACCGTCTCCGCTGGAGCGGCGTTGCGGCCAGCTTTCTCGATTCGCTGCGCAGTGTCGGCGTGAACGTGGACGTGAACGGCCGCCCGGACGAAGCCCTCGCCGAAGTTCCCGACGGCTGGCCGGCCCGGCGGTTCTTTGAACTCGCCAACGGCAGTGCGCTCACGCTCCGCGAAGTCCACCCGCTGGAGGAAGACCTCGAGGCCGTGTACCACAGGCTCATACAGGCGTAAGGGATTTTCGATTTTGGGTTTTGGATTTTCGATTCAGCATGCAATCCAATATCCAAACACAGTTCGGCCGGTCTCTTCAATCCAAAATCGAAAATCCAAAATCGAAAATCCTTCACCGATGCCCATCGAACTCACCGGATACCGTGGCTGGGAAGGCAAGCAGCGGTCGTCGTGGCGCGCCGTCTGGGCCATCGTGCGAACCGGCGTGCTGATGATCCTGCGGCGATGGGTGTTCTGGTTGCTGATTGGCCTCGGCCTGCTGAACTTCATCTTCAATTTCGCCTTCATCTACCTGAAAGCGACGCTGACGGTTCAGGATGAAGGCTTCGCGCGGTTTCTTGACCAGTACCAGGTGACCGGCACCGGCGAGGCCTACACGGAGTTCATGCGCGCGCAGGCGACCATCACCGCGCTGCTGCTGGCGTTCGCCGGGGCGTCGCTGATCGGCGCCGACTATCGACAGGGAGGCATGATCTACTACCTGTCGCGGCGCATCGAACGCCGGCACTACATCGTCGGCAAGCTGCTGACCGTTGCCACGGTCGTCACGCTGATCACGACCGTCCCCGCGCTGGCGCTGTATGTGCAATACGGCGTACTCAGCAACTCGCTCGACTACTTCCTGGACAATCCCCGCATCCTCGTCGGCATCCTGGGCTACGGAGCGGTGCTGGCGTTGGTCCAGAGCCTGCTGCTGTTTGCGGTGGCGGCCTGGGTGCACCGCGCCGTGCCTCTGGTGATGTGCTGGCTGGGCATCTTCGTGCTGCTGGAAGCGCTTGGGGCGGCGGCCCGCGAAATCAACGACAACCGCCGATGGCTGCTGCTGGGCATCTGGCGGGACATGCATCGCATCGGCGAGTGGTGCTTCGGCGCCCGCGAGCCGGAACGCATTCCGACCGGTCCGCAGTGCGCCGCCGTGCTGGCCGGGGTCTGCATCGTCTGCCTCATCGTCATCATCCGCCGCGTGCGTGCCGTGGAGATTGTTCGATGAGCAGCATCCCCGCGCAGCCCCCCTCCGCGTTGATCCCGGCGCCCCTCGCCGAGTTCCGCAACGTCACCAAGTGGTACGGGCCGGTCATCGGCGTCAACGACATCTCCATGCGGCTCGGACCCGGCATCACTGGTCTGCTGGGTCCGAACGGCGCCGGGAAAACGACCGTCATCAAGCTGCTGACGGGCCAGCTCAAGCCCAGCCTCGGCAGGGTGATCGTTGGCGGCCATCCGGCCATCTCGGCGATCGCCAAGCGCAGGCTCGGCTACTGCCCCGATGTGGACACCTTTTACGAAGAGATGTCCGGCCGGCGTTTTGTCCGCACCATGGCGCGGCTGCACGGCATGGATGGAAAGACGGCCCGCGATCGCGCCGATGCGGCGCTCGACATGGTCGGCATGTCCGATCGCGCCGATCGCAAGCTGCGCGGTTACTCCAAAGGGATGCGGCAGCGGATCAAGCTCGCGCAGGCGCTCGTGCATGACCCCGACCTGCTGATCGTGGATGAGCCGCTGAACGGCGTCGACCCGGTCGGCCGCCGCGAACTGATGGACCTGTTCCGCCGGTTTCGCGACCAGGGAAAG
>JAEUIG010000073.1 GCA_016795125.1 Planctomycetaceae bacterium
AGCCGTTGATGCCCAGAACCCCGATCTTCGCACCGGGATAGAAGGAGAGCCAGATGTTGTCGAGGACGTTGACCTCGTCATACATGCGGGTCAGCGACTCGATCGTCATCACGTACGTTTGGGACATGCCGGAGGGGGGAATGGGGAACTGGGAATGGGGAATGGTTTAGCGGGGAGCCGGAGGCGACTGCTTGGAGCGCTTCCGGGCGGGGTTGTAGGTCACGGCGGGCGCACTCACAAGGGTAGGGGGGCGGCGGGATACGAACAGTGTGAAGAGTATGAAAAGTGCGAAAAGTGAGTGTCGAGTCGGTCCATAAGACTCTTCGCACCGTTCGTACTTTTCGAACTGTTCGTACTTTCTCGCGGAACTCCAGCGGGCGTAGCCGCGTCCGTTACTGCGCCACTTCCTGTGGAACTCGCTCCGCCCCCTGCTCGGGAGATGCCGGATGAAACGCCTCGCTGCGCTGGTTGCCGTGCTGTGCCTGGTTGCTCCCTCGTTCGCTGCGGCGCAGGGAATTCTCATTGTGACCGATCCGGACGTGATTGCGCCGTTGCCGCGGCCGGTGCCGATTCCGATGCCGACCCCGCAGCCGCCGGCTGCGACGTACCGGATCAAGGAGATCGCGGTTCAGGCGAACATTCGGGACCAGGTGGCGCAGGTGCAAGTGTCACAGACGTTTGTGAACACCGGCAGCACCACGATGGAGGTCGAGTTCTGCTTCCCGCTGCCGTACGACGGAGCGATCGATCGGCTGACGTTGATGGTTGACGGGCAGGAGTTCGCGGCCCGGCTGCTGCCCGCCGGAGAGGCGCGTGCCCTCTACGAGAGCATCGTCCGCAAGAATCGCGATCCGGCCCTGCTGGAGTGGATCGGATCGGGCATATTTCGCACCAGCGTGTTTCCGGTGCCGCCGGGGCAGGAACGGAAAGTGTCGCTGAAGTACACGCAACTGCTGCGCAGCAGCCAGCAGCTCGCGGACTTTCTGTTTCCATTGAGCACGGCGAAGTACACGTCGCAGCCGGTGGAGACGGTGCAGCTTCGCGTGGCGATCGAAACGAAAGCCGACCTGAAAAGTGTGTACAGCCCGACACACGAAGTGCAGATTGAGCGGTCGGATGCGCGACATGCAGTCGTGACATACACGGCGTCGAACACCGTCCCCGGCAGCGATTTCCGGTTGTTCTACGACGTGGCCGCCGGACCGGTCGGCGCCAGCGTGCTGTCGTACCGTCCCGCTGACAGCGACGACGGCTACTTCCTGCTGCTGGCAGCTCCGCAATTTGCCGCGTCCGACGCGGCGCCGACGAGCAAGAATGTCGTGTTCGTGCTGGATCGGTCCGGCAGCATGGAAGGGCAGAAGATCGAGCAGGCGCGGGAAGCGCTGGCGTTCGTCCTCAACAATTTGCGCGAGGGTGACCGCTTCAATGTCGTGGTCTACGACAGTTCGGTCGAAACGTTCCGGCCGGAGCTGCAGGTCTTCAATTCGGAGACGCGGGCGGCGGCGATCGGGTTTGTGAACGGAATCTATGCGGGCGGGAGCACGAACATCAGCGGGGCGCTGAGCACGGGGCTGGCGCAGTTCAAAGATGTGGACGGGCCGAGCTATCTGCTGTTCCTCACGGACGGACTGCCGACGGTGGGCGAGACGAGCGAAGCGAAGCTGGTGGCCGAAAGCAAGCAGGCGAATCCCGGCAAGGTGCGGGTGATCAGCTTCGGCGTGGGATACGACGTCAACAGCCGCCTGCTGGACCGGCTGTCGCGCGAGCATCATGGTCAGTCGGAATATGTCCGGCCGGAAGAAGACCTCGAAGTCCACGTAAGCCGGCTGTTCAAGAAGATCAGCGCGCCGGTGATGACGGACGTGGCCGCGAGAATTGAGTTTGATGCGCCGCCGACCGCAGAGCAGGGGGCCGCGACGAGTCGCCTGTATCCCCGCGTCCTTCCGGACCTGTTTGCCGGAGAACAACTCGTGGTTGTCGGACGATACAAGGCGACAGGCCGCGCAAAAGTGACTCTCACCGGAACTGTGGCGGGCAAGGAGCAGAGCTTCGATTTCCCGGCCGAGTTCGCGGCCGCGTCTTCGAACGACGCCTCACTGGCGTTTGTCGAGAAACTTTGGGCCGTCCGGCGGATTGGCGAGATCATCGATGAGATCGACCTGA
>JAEUIG010000142.1 GCA_016795125.1 Planctomycetaceae bacterium
TGATCGTGTTTCCGAGCGTTCCGCGCCGTGGTAGACTTCGCCATTGCAGCGGCTCGTGGTTCGCCTGGCGTGCAGGAGGCGCGGACTGTACTGCCACCACGCGTCCCATTTGACACTTCCGAGTCTCAACGTGACAACGGAAGTGTCACGAACCACGAGAAATCGCGAGCGCCCGTAGCTCAGTTGGATAGAGCAGCGGATTTCTAATCCGCAGGTCGGGGGTTCGAATCCCTCCGGGCGTGTTCCTGGTCCGGTCGTTGAACTGGCGGTCTGCGGCCGGCCCTGACCGCACTTCTGGATTTGCACCATGTTCAGCAAGATCATCGTCTGGCTGATTCTCGGAGCGCTTGCCGGCTCCATCGCCGGGCGCGTCGCGACGCTCAGCAAGACCGGATTCGGCCGCTGGCTGAACCTGGCGTTCGGGATGCTCGGGGCAGTGGTGGGGGGGTTCCTGTTCTCACTGTTCGGAATTAACCTGGGTCTCGGCGAGCTGAAGATCACCGCGGAAGACGTCATCTCGGCGTTCCTCGGCTCGCTGTTGTGCATTGGCGTCTGGTTGTTGATCCGGCGGCGAATGAAACGACACTCGCCGGAAACCCCGACGGCTTGATCGTGGATCAGGACACGCGTATGTCATCCCCCCCGCAACCGGTGGCGCCGCACAGCGCCACGCAGGACGTGACGCACGATCTCTGGGAAGACGACCTGCGGCAGCGCTATCCTGAAACCCCCTCATCCGGAGCGGCAGCTGCCGCAGAGAAAGACGAGTTCCGCGACTACACCAGTGACGCGCGTGCCGGAGTCCGCGAGTTTTATCGACAGAATCACGCGAATCAGACGGTCGATTTCGTCCGCGCGATGCGAGCCAGATACCTGCCGTTGCGGCACCGGCGGATGGGCGTCTGGGAGGCGATGGACTGTCTCAATACGCTGGTGGACGACAGCGATCCGGATACCGAAGCGGCGCAGATCGCCCACGCCGTCCAGACGGCGGAGGCGATCCGGGCGGACGGGCACCCTGACTGGTTCGTGCTGACGGGACTGATCCACGACCTCGGGAAAGTGCTGTGCCTGTTCGGCGAACCGCAGTGGGCCGTCGTGGGAGACACGTTTCCGGTCGGCTGCGCGTATTCGGACAAGATTGTGTTGCCGGAATTCTTCGCCGAGAATCCTGATGCGCGTGTCCCTGACTACTCGACGGCCTGCGGCGTCTATGAGCCGGGCTGCGGGCTGGACAATGTGCTGATGAGCTGGGGGCACGACGAATACCTGTACCAGGTCGTCGGCCGCTACCTGCCGGTCGCGGCGCAGTACATGATCCGCTATCACTCGTTCTATGCGGCGCATCGGGAAGGGGCGTACGGACACCTGATGAATGACACGGACCGGGAGATGTTCGCCTGGGTCCGCGCCTTTAACCCGTACGACCTGTACACGAAGCACGATCAGCCGCCCGACGTGGCGCGGTTGATGCCGTACTACCGCGAACTGACGGCTCGGTACCTGCCGGACACACTGGACTGGTAAGGTTCACGGACTCCCGTCCCTGGGCTTGAGACACTCAAGACTGCACAACTATGCCTGCACTCACTCGACGCTTGTTTCTGCAGAATTCGGCCATCGCGGCCGGGATTGCGCCCTGGGTCAGCACGACTTCGGTGCTGCGGGCCGGTCTGGCGAACGAGAAAGTGAACATCGGCTGCATCGGCATCGGCGGCAAGGGGGCCAGCGACCTCGGCGAAACGTCGGTGGGCCACAACATCGTGGCGCTGTGCGACACCGACGGACAGCGCCTGGCCCAGGCCGCGGCGAAGTTTCCGCAGGCGAAGACCTACACCGACTGGCGCCAGTTGCTGGAACAAGCGGACATCGACGCCGTGACCGTGTCGACTCCCGACCATACGCATGCGCCGGCGACGATGACGGCGATGCAGCTGGGCAAGCACGTCTTTACTCAGAAGCCGCTCACGCACACCGTGTACGAGGCTCGCCGGTTGGCGGAAGTCGCCGCCGAGAAGGGGCTCATCACGCAGATGGGGATTCAGCATCATGCCACGGCGCGACTCAAAATCGCCGTGCAGGTCATTCGCGATGGCGTGATCGGGCCGGTGAGCGAGGTCCATGCGTGGACGGATCGGCCCGTGAACTTCTGGAAGCAGGGGCAGCAGCGGCCGAAGGATTCCAGCCCGGTGCCGGAATCGCTCAACTGGGACCAATGGCTGGGGGTGGCCCCGGAGCGGCCGTTTGTCGATGCGGCGTACCATCCGTTCCACTGGCGCGGGTGGTGGGACTTCGGGACGGGCGTCGCGGGGGACATGGGCTGTCACCTGCTCGACCCTGTCGTGAATGCACTGGAACTGGGTCCGCCGTCATCTGTCGTGGCCGAAGGACCGCCGCCGCTGCCGGAGAGCGGACCCGCCTGGTGCATCCTGCACTACGAGTTTCCGCAGACTGCGCACACGGCGCCCGCCCTGAAGCTGCACTGGTACGAAGCCAAAGGACAGCCGCGGCGCGAACTGTTCCAGGCGCCGGCCGACTGGCCCGGCTCAGACAACGGCGTGCTGTTCATCGGCGCGAAGGGGAACCTGTTCGTCGGCTTCCCCGAAATGCCGGAACTGTTCCCGAAGGCGGACTTCGCCGATTACAAGCTGCCGGAACTGGAAGACCACAACCACTACACCGAGTGGACGACGGCGATCGCCACCGGCGGACGGACATCGTGCCCGTTTTCGTACTCCGGTCCGCTGACGGAAACGGTCCTGCTGGGGAACGTCGCGCACCGCACGGGACGGGCGATCCGCTGGGACAGTGCAAATCTCAAGGCGATCGACTGCCCGGAGGCCGACCAGTATCTGCGTACGGTCTACCGCAAAGGGTGGGAAGTCGCCGGGCTGTAGGGCGACGGATGGAAGTCCGCGGCATCACGCCGGCGCAGCGCTTTTCATTACGGCCAGGAACTCGGTGTAGTTCGTAGCGCGCACGATCAGGTCGAGCATTCTCCGATCGCGGAACTTGCGGGACAGTTCTGACGCAAGCTGCAACTGAGCGTTCGGCTCTTCGCGCGGCGTGAGGATCAGGAAGATGGCGTGCGCCGGCTCTCCGTCCGGCGCGTCGAAATCGATTCCGGCTTCCGACAGTCCCACGGCGACGAGCGGTGCGCCCAGGCCGGAGACGCGCGCGTGCGGAAGCGCGACTCCGTTGCCGATGCCCGTGGCAGCCGTCTGCTCCCGTTCCCAGGCGGAAAACTCGATGGAATCGGCATCAAGCCCGGCGGACTGGCAGGCGGCGATTACCAGTTCGTGAATCGCTTCGCGTCGAGAACGGGCCGATAAATCGCGCAGAAACAGCCGCTGTGAAAAAGCCTCCAGCAGCCGCCGCGGCTTGCGATGGCGGAGGACCCGGAGCATCGCGGGGCCGCTGAGCGCCGACGTCCCGATGGCCGTGACCACCATTGCCACGAACAACCGGTCATCGATCACTCCGGCCTGCAACGCGAGCAGCCCCAGGATGATCTCCATCGCGCCGCGTGCGTTCATGCCGAATCCGATGGCCCACGATTCCCGGCGAGGCATCCCCGACCAGCGGGCGCCCAGGGTCGCGCCGAGGAGCTTGCCTACGCACGCGATGGCAAACACGCTCGACACCAGCGGCCAGTGGAAATGGTCGACGAAATTCACGCGCAGCCCGATGCTCGCAAAGAACACCGGCGCGAAAATCCACGACACGAACTGATCGATGATGAACCGCGTCCGCTCGCGCAGGTGCGACGAATCGCCGATCGCGATGCCGACGAGAAACGAGCCGAAGATGGCATGAATGCCGATCCACTCGGTCAATGCCGCTCCCAGCAGGGCCATCGTCATGGCATAGCTGAGCACGCCCGAAGGGGAGGCCGTATAGGCCTGCAGGTAGGGCAGCAGCCGGTGGTTGAGCCAGCGGCCGACGGTCAGCACCAGTCCGGCGAACAGCAGAGTCAGGGCGATCGTGACGACGGGGCTGAACCGCTGTCCGCCGGCATCGAGCATCCCGAGGATGATGGCGAACACGGTCCAGCCGAGTAGGTCGTTGAGCACCGCAGCGCTGACGATCACCATCCCGAGGTCGGTCCGATACATGTCGAGATCGAACAGGGTCTTGATGATGACGGGCAGCGCCGAGATGGCCATCGCGGTCCCGAAGAACAGCGTGAAGATCAGCGGGTCCGCTCCTTCGGTTCGTCCGAGCAGTCGGGGCGCGGCCCAGGCGGCAGCGCCTCCAATGAGGAACGGCACGAGCACGCTGACAATGCCAACCTTCAGCGCCACGAGTCCCTGCCGCCAGATCGTCGACAAGTCGACTTCCAGTCCGGCGACGAGCAGGTACAGCACGATCGACAGATTCGTAATGACGTCCAGAGCGAGCGCGTTGGGCCCGGTTGCCGGAAACAGCGCCGCGAACGTCTGCGGGGCGAAGTGGCCGAGAACGGTCGGTCCCAGCAGCACACCCGCCAGCATTTCTCCCAGCACGGCCGGCTGATGCAGCCACATCGCGACCTGGCCGAGCGCCCGCGCGGCGCCCAGCAGCGTGGCCAGCGCGAGCAGCATTGTCAGCAGCTCGTGAGGCGCGAGGTGAGACATCAGGGAGCGGGATCAGTCAGACAGAGGCGCCGCGATGCTGTGCTTCGCGGACAGCAGCAGAGTGAGACGGCCGATTCTGGCAGCGATCTCGAATCCGCACAACCGCAATCGCAACCGAGCGGTGCAATTCTCACCGGCGCGGTTACCGCCGCACCGGCACGCCCCGCTCGGCGAGAAAGTCCTTGACGGCGCCGATCGTGTATTCGCCGTAGTGAAAGATGCTCGCCGCCAGCGCAGCACTCGCGCCGCCGGCCGTCAGGGCGTCGTACATGTGCTGCGGTCCTCCGCATCCGCCGCTGGCGACAACCGGAATCTCGACCGCTTCAGACACCGCGCGGGTGATCTCAATGTCGTAGCCGTCCTTGGTGCCGTCGGCATCCATACTGGTGAGGACGATCTCTCCCGCGCCGAGTTCCTGGACGTACTGCGCCCAGGCGACGGCATCGAGGCCCGTCGGCACGCGGCCGCCGTTGATATGGACGTCCCAGTAGAGGGCAGAGGGGGGAGGGTCAAGGGCCAAGATCTTCGACAGGCATGGCCCCGAAGTCGGCACTGGTCGCGGCTGCACGCGCAGTTTCTCCGGCACGTTGCGCAGCCGCTCTTCCACGCCTGACCCCTGGACCCTGGACCCTGGACCCAAAACCCTTTTCGGATCGATGTTCACGACGATGCACTGGCTGCCGAACCGGAGTGCGGCTTCGCGAACGAACTCCGGGTTCTTGACGGCGGCGCTGTTGATCGACACCTTGTCGCAGCCGGCCTTGAGCAGCCGTCGGATATCGTCGAGGGTGCGGATGCCGCCGCCAACAGTCAGCGGCATGAAGATCACCTCGCTCGTGCGCTGCACGACGTCGAGGATGATGTCGCGCTGCTCGTGGCTGGCGGTGATGTCGAGGAAGACCAGTTCGTCGGCCCCCTGCTGTTCGTAGCGTGAGGCGACTTCGACAGGGTCTCCCGCGTCGCGAAGGTTCAGGAAATTGACCCCTTTGACGACCCGCCCGGCGTGGACGTCGAGACAGGGAATGATGCGTTTTGCCAACATGCGCAGAGCTTCAATAAAACCCGGTTCGTGGCCCGGAATTGTATCGGAAGCGGCGACGAATCGTGATTCCGGGCACAGCCATTTTCCGGACATAAGGCGGCCGTCCAGGCAGGCGCCGCTGAATGTTCGCCGTCGTCTGAGAGCTGAAAGCTGACGGCTGATCGCTCCTTGCCGAAATGGCGTAGCGTCCGCCTTCGCCGGAAGGCATAATCTGAGGTCGGCGGGATTCTGCCATTCTGACGGCAATTTCTGTCAGGACCGGGACCGGGGCCACCGGTTGCGATCCGCCTTACGCGATGCAGACATCGGCGGGCAGGGCAGTGCCTGGACCGGTGTCAAAGGGATGGCGGCCATGTCCGACAAAAGCTCCGCACCGCAGGAAGGCTCGGCAACGCGCACCCCTCAGCAGCGATCGGCGTCTCCGCCCGCAGCCGCAAAAACCGTGGTCCCGGACAAGCCCGAGAAGTCCGAGAAGTCGAATATCCTGGGGGACTTTCGCCTCGAGAAGAAGCTCGGCCAGGGAGGGATGGGGGTCGTCTACCTCGCGCACCAGATCAGCCTCGACCGCAAGTGCGCGCTCAAGGTGCTCTCCAAGGAGCTCGGCTCCAAGCCGAATTTCGTCGAACGCTTCAAACGCGAAGCGCGGGCCGGTGCGAAGATCGACCATCCGCACGTCGTCCGCTGCTTCGCCGTGGGTGAAGCGCGCGGACTGCACTACGTCGCGATGGAGCTGATCGACGGCCAGTCGATGCAGAACTGGCTGAACGACCTCGGCAAGATCAGCATCCCCGACGCGCTGCACGTCACGCTGCTGTGCGCCGAAGCGCTCAAGCATGCGCACGAACTCAACATGATTCACCGGGACATCAAGCCGGACAACATCCTGATCACGAAGAAGGGAGTCGTGAAGGTCTCCGACCTGGGTCTGGCCAAGGCGCTCGACGACGACATGTCGATGACGCAGAGCGGCACCGGGCTGGGGACGCCGCATTACATGCCGCCGGAGCAGGCCCGGAACGCCAAGCATGTCGATCACCGGTCGGACATTTACGCCCTCGGCGGCACGCTGTATCACTTCGTCACGGGCCAGACCCCGTTCAAGGGGGAGACGATTGTCGATCTGATCACGTCCAAGGAAAAGGGGAGCTTCACGCACGCGAAGAAGTTGAACTCCGAGGTTCCGGAGCGGATGGACCTCATGATCGACAAGATGATGGCTCGCGATCCGCAGCATCGGTACCAGTCGATGGATGAGCTGATCCGCGACCTGGATTCGCTGAAGCTGTCCGGCGAGTCGCTCAGCTTTATCGATGCGCCGGATCGTGAAGTCATCCGTCGCAGCCACAGCGGACCGGCGTCGCTGGCGCCGACCCGGCCGGCGTTCACGGCGCCGACCGCGGCGCGCACTCCAGTGCTGCCGCCTTCGTCGTCGGAAGATGCAGAACGCCGGGCATCGGCGGGACTCGACATGTCGGAACGCTGGTACGTCCGCCATACGGACGCGCATGGCAAGCCGACCGTCAGCCGCTGGACGACCGCGCAGGTGCTGCAGGCGATGAAGAGCGACCGGCTGGATGCATCGGCGCGCGTCACCCGCGACAACAAAGAGCCGTTCCTGCCGTTTGCGCAGTATCCGGAGTTCGCCGCCGAGTCGCACAAGCTCGCGACGCGCACCAAGACGAAGAACAAGGAACAGAGCCTGGCAGGTCAGTACGCCAAGCTGGAGAAGCAGTACCGGCGCCAGAAATGGTGGCGGATGCTGGGGAAGCTCCGGGACGGCACGATGGGCATCGTGGGGCTGATCCTGTACCTCGCGATCGTCGCCGTGATTGTGATCGGAGCGATCTGGGGAGGCATCTGGGTCTATCAGAACAAGCTGGCTCCCATGCTGCAGAACCGGCAGGCCGCCGCTCCAGCCGCCGCCGACACTCCGTCGGATTCGGACTCCTTGCCGGATCAGACAGGCGGTCCCCAGTAGCTTCCGGAGGATCGACAGGCGGAAATTGCCGCAGCGTGGCAAACTGTGCCGCGAGCGGGAACTCAGCTGGAAATCCGGCCGCTGCCGCACGATGATTCACAGGGCGGCGTTCGGGGCCGGATGGAGCGATTCCATGCTGCGGAGACTCCAGGATTCACTGCCAGGTGCATTGGCCCTGCTGGCCGCAATCGCCGTGCTGGCCGCGGCCGCCTCCGCCGACGAGCTGTTTCTCAAGAACGGCCTCACGCTGCGCGGAAATGTCGTCCGCATGAGCGGGCTCGACGCGCGCACGATCGGCCAGAACAACAACGCGGACGTCCCGGCCGCCGTGTACTGGTTGTGCGACGACGGCGTGCGGCGGTACTTCGTCCTGCGGAAGAATGCGCCGGACGTTGTCCCGGACGATCGCGTACGCGGCGTGCAGTTCGAGCTTGAGCACGAGCGCCGCGGCTCGCGGGGGATTCCCACGACCATCGGCTGGTTCGAAAAGACCGAGTTCGACAAGTACGGCCGCCGGTTGATCGAACTTCAGACGGTCCGGGGCACGGAGCAGGTCCACCAGGCGATCACCCTGATCCGCCCCGAGTTCCTGAAAGTGGAATCGACATCCCATTCGTGGGAGATGGGATTGGACGTCACGACCGTGCCGCCGGAGACGCTGCGGGAGATCATCGACCAGGCGATCGATCCCGAGCGGGTGGATGACCTTAAGGCGGTCGTCGCGTTTTTCATCCAGATCGGCCGGTATGCCCAGGCCCGCGAGGAGATCGAACGCATCGCCGAGAGGTTCCCCGAGGAGGCCGGCTGGGCTGAAGAAAACCGGATCGAGGTGCAGCACCTCAACGCGCTCAATGCGCTGCAGGAAGTCCGCCGCCGGCAGGCGGCGGGGCAATACCAGCTGGCCTATGACTTTGCCCGGGCCGTCCCCGCCGACCGCGTCAGCGCCGATGTCCTCCGCGAAGCCCGCGACATCATCGACGAGCTGGAAGGGATTCAGCAGCGGCTCAGCCAGGTCCGCATGCAGATCGACATGCTGCAGGCCGAAGTGGACGAGCAGACTGCGCAGCGACTGACGCCGTTGCGGGCAGCCTTGCTGTCGGAACTCGCCGTCGACAGTCTGCCGCGACTGGACCCGTTCCTCCGCGCCGAGTCGGACACCACGCTGTCCGCCGCCGAAAAACTGGCGCTGGCGTATTCCGGCTGGGTCGTGGGGAGTGCGAACGCCGTCACCGAACTGGACGCGGCGATCCGGCTGTGGGATGCGCGGTTCCTGGTGCTCGAGTACCTGCGGGCCGAGGG
>JAEUIG010000143.1 GCA_016795125.1 Planctomycetaceae bacterium
CCAGATGCTGCATGGCCTCCGCTTCGTGAGCGACCTGCCCGATCATCGCCGACGAACCGCGCATCTCCGGCGGATCGCTGGTTTGCGAGAGATCAGCAATCGTCGTCCAGCGCTCTTCCAACTCGGGAACGGCGGAGTCCACCAACCCGGCGGTTAACGGAATGGACAAGCGCTCGAGCGCCGGCCGCAGGACCCAGTAGATCCAACCGGCGACGCCGGCGAGCAGAACAGTGGCCGTCAGGGCGATGCGCGGGGCGCTGTCGAACGGCGTGGTGAGCCAGTCCAGCAGCATCGCGGCCAGCAGCAGTCCGCAGCACAGGGCGGTCGCCAGCGAGGTTCCGGCGAGGATCGAGACCCATCTTCGGCGTCCGGAAACGGCATTCAGCTTGCGGCTGACAGCCTGCGGAACGGGAATCTGAGCAGCGGACATCCGTCCTCCTTTCAGACGTCGAGTTGTTTCCGCGCAGCGTTATGGTAGCTGGCGGTAGTGGGTAGTGGGTAGTGGGTAGTGGGTGGGCTGTTGTTGCAACTGCGAAGCAATGCTCCAGACGACAAGAAACCTTTTTCACGACTGGGCACCGAGCGGAGCAGCGGCTCGGCGGGAGCCTCGCCCTCCCGACGGCGTCGCCCAAGTCCTACAACAGACTGACCCGTTTGCGGATGATCCATTCTCCAATCAGGCAGCCGCTGATGACGGCCAGGCACCACCAGCGGTTCCAGAGCGGTTGATGGGATTCTGTCTCGGACACCGCGGGCGCCAGCGCCGCGAGGTGCAGGACTTCGCTGACGGCCGTGGGGGGAATCACATGGCCACCTGTCAGTTCGGCGATCCGCGCCAGGAGCGCGGGGTTACTCCGCGTGTCGCTCATTTCGGCATTGAGCTGCTGAGAGACGACGATCGGCGTGGAGACATCCCCGGCGTAGCTCTCGCTCGTGAGAAGTTGCGACACGTCCTCCCCGACCGGGCGAATCGTCGAAGCTCCGTCCGGGAGCTGCTCGAAGCGACCGAGATACTGGCCCGGAGCGGCCGGGTCTTCCTCCAGGTCGATCTGGGCGACGTCCTGCCCATATTGCTCCGCGACCGCGCGGACGCGCGCGGCGGGGACGGATTCGCCATTCGAGTTGCGCAGTTCCACGATGACCTGCACCGGCTCGCGCGCATCGTAACGCTGCTTGTCGGTGCGGATATGCACGGTCCTGGAACCGGCCGACAGGTCCGGCGCGATGCACCATCGCAGGAACTGTCCCCAGAAAGCATGGTGGTAGCGGTCGCCGTGCCTCGCCCGCAGCCGGTAACTGTCCGGCGCCGCGAAGTACACAACCCGCCCGCGCCCGACGGCCTGCCAGCAGAGCACCGCGTCCTGTTCGTCGCGCGCGGGACGACCTTGGGTGTCGACGGCCCGCAACAGGGTGTGGGCCGTCGGCTTAGGGACGCGGAACTCCGACAGCCACGGCAGCGGCGTGAAGCGAAACGCATCCTGCCAGGCGCGTTCGCTCTCTCCGGGACTGTCGGCCACCTGAACGGCAGGGGACATGCGTCCTTCCGCCGTAAGGGCGACTGCGTAAGTTGCTCCGGCGGCGGTCGGGGAGCCGGCCGTGACCGGCAGCATGTCTCCCAGCGGTTGGCCGGAGTAAGCGGCCGGCATCGATTGGGCGCCGGCGATCAGTACCAGCGTTCCGCCGCGATCGGCGACATATTCCCGCAGGCCTTCCTGAGCAGCGCGCGGCAGCTGCGCGGGCGGGAGGTCCCCGAGCACGACGACTCGATACCGCCCCCATTCCGAGGCGTCAGTCGGCAGGCTCAAGGTTTGCGCAAGGTTTCCGGTGCCGGCGGGCGCCGGCTGAAACAGCAGCTGGTCGTACTCGATGTGTTCGTCCCGTTCGAACAATCGCGAGAGGTAACGAAACTCCCAGCGCGGCGCTTCGTCGGCCAGCAGGACCGTCATGTCGGTCTCCACCACGTCGACGCTGATCGCTGCGTGGTTGTTGTCCGGCGACGCCTCGTCGACGATCGGCACGGCGCGGACCTGGAATTTGTACCGGCCCACCTGGTCGCGCTGCGCGGAGAACTTCACGGTTTCGTCGGTGCGTGCGGCCCCGGGGGTGAACTCGCGGCGTTCCACAACCTGCTCGTTGTCGAAGTTGTCGGTCGCAAACAGTTCGACCTGGATGCGTTCGCCGGCGCAGTCGATCGCCGTGATCAGCGCTTCCAGGACGATCTTGTCATCCTTGGCGACCGCGCGCGGTGCTTCGAGGTGATGCACCAGCACGTCCCGGAGCATCCGCTCGTCGCCGACCGGCACGACATAGACCGGCAGGCGGCCGAGACTGCCGGCCACATCGAGCGGGTCGCGCGCTGACGGCGCGTTGTGCCGGCCGTCGGTGAACAGCACTACGGCTTCCAGGCGGTCGTTGACGGCCGATCGCCCGAGGTGTTCCAGCAGGGCCGTCAGATCCGTGAGGGGGGGCGCATCGCTGTCCGGCCCGGTGCTCGCGTTCCGGGTGTCGGCGTCCGTGTGCCATTGGCCGGCGGCGACCGGTTGCATGCCGTCGGCAAACGTCCAACGCTGGATGCGGGAAAC
>JAEUIG010000607.1 GCA_016795125.1 Planctomycetaceae bacterium
GGTGCGCGGTCGCCTTCGGCTCGCCGCTAAACGGCCACTCCCTCGTTGCTACCCACTACTTCCTACCGCGCCATCTGGCTGCCGACCTGGTCCAGCAGCGACAGTTTCCCGCCGTACGTCGCTCGCAGGTTGGCATCTGTAAACACGTCGCGCACGGGGCCGGCCGCCACCAGGCGCATGTTGAGCAGCAGGACGTCGTCGAAATACTCGCTGACGGTCGGGAGATCGTGATGCACGACCAGCGCCGTCTGGCCGGCCGAACGCAACTCGCGCAGCAGATCGACGATCGCCCGTTCCGTCGCCGCGTCGACGCCGGCAAACGGCTCATCCATCAGGTACAGGTCCGCTTCCTGGACCAGCGCCCGGGCCAGGAACACCCGCTGCTGCTGTCCTCCCGACAACTGGCTGATCTGCCGGTTGGCGTAATCGGCGAGACCGACTCGGTCCAGCGCCGCGCGGGCCTTCGCCCGCCATTGACGCGTCACCGGGCGAAACCAGCCGATCCGCCGATACAGCCCCGTGGCGACGACGTCGAGTGCGCTCACCGGAAAGTCCCAGTCGACGCTCGTCCGCTGCGGCACATACGCGACGCGCGACCGCTGCTCACGATACGGCCGGCCGAACACGCGAACGTCGCCGGACACCTTGGGAATGAGTTCCAGCGACGCCTTGATGAGCGTGCTTTTGCCGGCTCCGTTGGGCCCGACGATCGCCACCAGCCGGCCGCGGGGAGCAATGTAGTCCACATCCCACAGCACCGGACGCCGGTGATACGCCACCGTCATGTCGTGGATCGACAGGGGCGATGACTCGGGATGATCTCGAGTCGGGACGAAGCCAGGCGTTGTCGCAGTCGTCGCAGCATTCATGCATCACGCCAGGTCGTCAGTCGAGGCGAATCCATCATAGCACGCGAACTGTCTCGCCAAAGATCGAGCGTGTTCGCCTGCACAAGCTCTGGGGTAAGGAGGGATTGGCGAACGGCCATTCGCCGCACGCATGTACTCGGAGCAACGGTTAATAGGCCCGGCGTTTACGCCGGGTGCCAGAGGCAAGTTTGGCGGACTGAGCCTCGTTCACGAGGCTTCTCGCTGCTGTACGCGGACCGCAGCGAGAAGCCCGGTGAACCCGGCTCAGTCGAACTCCGTTTGGCGCGTGACCCGGCGTAAACGCCGGGCCTATTACCGCACTGCTTTCGGCAATTTCTCGGTTCTTTTCCTGTGGTTGCCGTCAACGGGTGGGTTCGGTGGATCGCTGCTCACGGCGTCGCCGCCAATTTTCCCTGGAACCCGCGCTCCGGCGCCTCCCCTCCCAGGGCGCGGGCGACGACGGTCGCATTGTGATCCAGCATGCCGATGTAGGTCCCTTCGTACGTGCCGGGCGCGCCCATCGCGTCCGAAAACAGCGTCCCGCCGATCTTGACCTGCCAATCCCGCTTCGCGGCCCCTTCCATCACGGCTTCAATATTCCGAGAGTTGACGCTGGTCTCAATAAAGACCGCCGGGATCTTGTGCTCGACGAGAAAATCGACGAGCGAGTTGATGTCCTCCACCCCCGCTTCGGATTCCGTCGTGATGCCCAGCACCGACTTCACCGGGATGTGGTACGCACGCGAAAAGTATTCGAAAGCATCGTGCGCCGTCACCAGTGTCCGCTGCTCTTCCGGGATGCTGGCGATCACCTTTTGCGCGTACTGGTGGAGAGCGGCGAGTTCAGCCCGATACCGTTCTGCGTTCGCGGCATACTCGTCGGCATGCGGCGGATCGTACTTCGCCAGCGCTTCAGCGACATAGGCGACGCACTCGCTCCAGGCAGCGACATCGTTCCAGACGTGCGGATCGGGATGTCCCTCGAACTCGGCGGAGTATCTGATGTAGGCCGGATCGATTTCTTCGGTGACGGCGAATGCGGGCTTACCGCGCTCGCGGGCTTTTTTCAGAACGGGGTCGAGTCCCCCTTCCAGCATCAGGCCGGAATAGAAGATGACGTCGGCGGCCAGCAGTTTGGAGTGATCGGACGTGGACGGCCGGAACAGGTGCGGGTCGACGCCCGTGCCCATCAGCCCGGTGACCGTCGCTCGGTCGCCGGCGACCTGCTGCACGATGTCGGTCACCATCGCCGTCGTCGTCACGATGGTGTATCGCGCATCGCCTCCCGCTGGCTCGGGAACGGTCTCGGACGATTCGGCCGCGCAACCCAGGCACGCCAGACTCAACCACAACCAGCAACACAGAACACGCATGGACGCCTCAGTTTCCGCCGCCAGACCGTTTCACATCGGACCTGACACCCCGGGCCCGATTTTTGTTGCTTCAAAAATATCTTTTTGGAATCATAAATCACAACAGCTGAGGATGCAACCCCGGCCGTCAGTCGCTAAGATGCCATGCTCACTCGACAGAACCTGCTGAGGCGGACATGGAACACGGAAAGACCAAGATCGACGTCAAAGTGGCGCTCGCGAAAAAATACACGCACCTCGCGAACATCGCCGGCAGCGAGCCGAAGCGCAAGTGTTTCAACAACAAGGCGACGCGATACCGGCGGCAGGCGGAACAGATGCGCCGCGACGGCATCTGAGAGCGCACTTGCGCAACCGTTCGAAATCTGCGGACGGACGGCTTTGATCGCCGAGTAAACACACCTTGCGTGCGGCTGCGCGCGCAGGCAAGATCACGGCGTCGGCCCGCCGTATCTGCTGTCGGACCCTGAACCGGAAACCGCGGTTCCTGTCCATCTCCGGCGGCGTCGTGGCCAGACCACTTCGGCGGCGACCCGCTGACCACCACCCGATGGAGACGCACCGATCTCCCAGCGACATGCAGAGATCGCTTTTCAGACCAGCATCGCTCCGGACGCGTCGGCAATCCACGGAGTGAGCGAAACGCTCAGCGTCCGCGCCGATTCCGACGATCTGTTCGACGTGCTGTACGACTGGGACCGCGTTCCCGTGCCGCGTTCGCTCCGCGAGTTCACCGCACGGCGGGCCAACATCGGCAGTCCGCTGGACCTCAGCGGCGTCTGGCGGTTCCGCGAACTGCTGCCGTTTGCCCCCGATGACCAGATCGTCACAATCGGCGAGGGACAGACGATCCTGCGGCCGTCGGAACTGGTGGCCAAATACGTCGGCATGCAACCGGGGCGGCTGTATCTGCAATACGAAGGGCTGAACCCTTCAGGCAGCTTCAAAGACAACGGCATGACGGCGGCCGCCACGCATGCGCGGATGGTCGGCGCGAAGCTGGCGGCCTGCGCTTCCACGGGTAACACCAGCGCGTCGCTGGCCATCTACGCGAGTGCCACCGGGTTGTTCCGCGTCGTGGTGTTTGTCGGCAGCGGCAAGATTGCTTACGGCAAGCTGTCGCAGGCGCTGGACTACGGCGCGCTGACGCTGCAGATCAAAGGCGACTTTGACGATGCGCTGTCGCGCGTCCGGCAGGTCAGCCAGGAAGCCGGGATCTACCTGTGCAACAGCGTGAACCCGTTCCGCCTCGAAGGTCAGAAGGCGATCATCTACCGGGTGCTGGAAGGGCTGAACTGGGAGATTCCCGACTGGATCGTCGTCCCTGGCGGAAACCTCGGAAACTCGAGCGCCTTCGGCAAGGCGCTGCAGGAACTCCGGCAGCTCGGGTTGATCGACCGGGTGCCGCGGCTGGCCGTCATCAACGCCGCCGGCGCCAATACCCTGTTTCAGTTGTATGAGGGACAGGGACTGCGGTGGAACGACGGCGCGCCGGACCAGGCGCTGATCGACTCCTACTATGCCGACATGGACGCCAAGCAGCGGCGCGCGAAAACCCTGGCCAGCGCGATCGAGATCAACCGGCCGGTGAATCTGAAGAAATGCCTGCGGGCTCTGGCTGTGTGCGACGGCGTGGTCCGCGAGGTCAGCGACGAGGACATCCTGGATGCCAAGGCCCAGGTCGGCGCGGGGGGCTTTGGATGCGAACCGGCCAGCGCCGCCAGCGTGTCGGGCGCGAAGCTGCTGCGGGCACAGGGAGTCATCGCCCCCTCGGACCGAGTCGTCTGCATTTTGACGGGACACCAACTCAAAGATCCCAACGCCACGGTACAATATCATGCGGGAGGCGATGGCGGTCACGGAGCCGGCCGCTTCCGCAATGCCCCGGTGGTCGTGGAGAACGATCTCGCGAAGATTCTTGACGTGATTGAGCAGGCGCTCGCGGTGTAAGGCACGAGTCCGGACGCCCTGTATGGCCACTCCGTTTGAAGAACTCGAATACCTGTCCGACTACCTGCCGGATGAGGGAGAGTCCGTCCTGATCAGCCGTAAGGACGGGGAACTCGTCTGCCAGGCCTGCCCGTCGGAAGGGCTGCGCGACGGGATCGACGAGGCCGAACTGTACGGCCTGCTGGTCGAGTGCAACGAGCGTCTGAGCATGCGCGCGGCCCAGCCGCTGTGGGTCACGAGCTTCGCGACGTTCGCCTTTCTGACTGCGGTGTTCACGCTGGGCGGACTGGGGTGGTCCAGCTGGTTTCTGGCGCCCGGCGCCGTGTTTGTCGCGCTGTGGGTCTGCTACTCGTGGATTCGCCGGCGGCAACTGCAGTTGTTTGCCCGCGAACTCCGGCCGCAGATCCTGATCGCGATCGAAGACCGGAACATCGAGGCGCATGCTCTGATCGCCGGTATGCGGCAGCACGTCGAGCTGCGGACGCTGCTGGACCTGTTCATCGCCGGAGCGGAACGCAAGCGGGCGTGAGGCGGGGATGGCCTCTGCGTCTCGATGAGAATCCGGTGCGACGGATTCCGGCGATCCTGATGGCGTCATGCCGAGAGTGTGGATCAACTCTCTGGACCAGTTGACGATCGTGTCCGTCGCGCGTCATGCTCTGTGCCTGGTGCAGCGTCTCGCCCTGAACTCAGGGTGCCACTGGCTTTGCCAGTGCGAACTCACTTCAGTGTCCGGCTTGGAATGCACTGGCGGAGCCAGTGGCACCCAACCGGACCTCATGATTGAGACGCTGCGCCAGGATGACTTCTCGCGCGGCACATTTTCGGAGACCCATGATGCGACGTCACGGCTTACTCATCGCGATTGCCCTCCTGCTGGCCGGATCGGCGATGGCGGACGATACCGCCATTCGACCGGATGTCGTCTACGGCCATAAAGACGGCCTCGCGCTGACGTTCGACGTGCTCACTCCGCCGAATCCCAACGGCGCCGCCGTCCTCTGGCTCCAGAGCGGCGGCTGGTACTCGAACTACTCACCGCCACAGAACAAGCTCGAAGGCTCGCAGCCACTGCTGGATGCCGGCATCACCGTGCTGATCGTCCGCCACGGCAGTGCGCCGAAGTACGCAGTCCCGGACGCCGTCGCCGATGTCCGCCGCTGTGTGCGGTTCGTCCACATGACGGCCGAAGACCTGAAGGTCGATCCGCAGCGGCTCGGCGTGCTGGGTGGCAGCGCGGGGGGACATCTCACGCTGATGCTCGCCACCACCGGTGACGACGGCGATCCCCAGGCCGAAGACCCGGTGCTCAGAGCCTCCAGCCGGATCAACTGCGGCGTCTCCTATTATCCGCCGACCGATCTCCGCGGCTGGACGACCAATCCTCCGGCCGAAATCGCGAAGCATGACCTGCTCAAGCCGCCCCTGAGATTCGACGCCGAACTCGAAGACGACGTCTCCCCGCTGCTGCAGGTGACGTCCGATGATGCGCCGGTGCTGATGATTCACGGCGACATGGATGCGCTCGTGCCGATCGCGCACAGCCAGAACATCATCCCGAAGTTCGAAGAAGCCAACGTCGGCAGCGAGCTGATCACCGTGGTCGGCGCGAAGCACGGCTACAGCGAGGAGCAGACGAAGACGATCGTCGTGCCGGCGATGGTCAACTGGTTCAAGCAGCACCTGTCGGCGAACTGAGCAACAGCACACGAGCGGATGAACGTGCCGACTGCAGAATCCGCTCCGGGGGACCGTCGTCGCGCGGCCGGCGCCGCGCGGCTGGTGCTCGTCCCGGCCGTGCTGCTGCTGATTGCCGGAGTCGGTGAAGCGGTCCGCTGGAGCAACGCCGAACAGCGGACGATCGCGCTGACCGACTGGCTGTGCGGACTGCAGGCGGACTGGCTGCCGTTTCTTCCGTGGCTGCTGGCGGCGCTCATCTTCTGGCGCTCGCGGCCGGTTCGGCAGATCGCCGAACTGCATCGGGACGACGATCGCCGTGTCGGCGGGATGATCGCGCCAGCGCTGGCCGTTGTCTCGTTGCTCATCAGCGCGTGGACCGGCTCGGTCTTCGGCGACCTGCCGCCAGCTTATCACGACGAATTCAGCTACCTGTTGCAGGCGAAGACGTTCCTGGCCGGCAGGCTGTCGTATCCCAGCTTCGAGCCGCTGCCGGAGCTGTTCGATCAGATGCACGTCCTGAACGAGGGCCGGTTCGCGAGCCGGTACTTTCCGGGGACCGGACTGTGGCTGGCGCCGTTCGTCGCACTGGGACATCCGTACTGGGGGCCCTGGCTGGCCGGCGCGCTGGCGACGTTCTGTGTGTACTGGATCGGCTGGGAGATCGGCGGCCGCCGGGCAGCGACCGTGGCAGGGCTATTGAGCGCGCTGTCGCCAGGACTCGCGCTCTTCAGCAACCTGCTGCTGGCGCATCACCCCACGCTGGTCGGGCTGACCTTTTTCATCTGGATGTACCTGCGGGCGCAGCGGACAGGGTGCATTCGCGACCATGCACTGGGCGCGGTCGGCCTGACGTTCGCCATGCTGTGCCGACCGATGACGGCCTTTGGCGTCGGCCTGCCGTTCGGCGCGTGGCTGCTCTGGCAACTGCTGCGACCGCCGAGCAGCGGCGGAAACGAGGTCGCGGCAACCTGGCGGCAGCGGGCGGCGATCGTGATCGCGTGGGGCGCACCACTGCTGTGCGGACTCGGCGGCATGCTGTACTACAACCAGGCCATCACCGGCGACTGGCGGGTTTCGCCCTACCAGCTCTACACGGATACGTACACGCCCCGGCACGTGTTCGGTTTTCACAACGTCACGCGCGGTGAACAGCATCTCGGCCCCAAGGTGCTCGAGAACTATGACCAATGGGCCGAGGACCTGACCCCGGCGCTCGCCGCCCGGAACGTCGGCCGCCGAATGGTCGCGAGCCTCCGCTGGACGCTCGGGATCGTTCCAATCGTCGGAACCGTGCTGATCCTGCTGCTGTCTCCGGCGTCGTGGAACCGCGGCGTCGTGCTGATTGCCTCAGCCGTCGTTTCCCTGCACGCGGTCCATGTCCCTTACTGGTTCGAGGGGATCATGGGGTGGCATTACGTGTTCGAATCCGCGCCGCTGTGGCTGCTGCTGGTCGGCGCGGCCATGCGGAATTGGCATTTGACCGGGATGCGAAGCCGGTGGTGGGGCGGACTGCTGCTGACGGCCGCCGCCGTCAACCTGGTGATGGTCCCTCTATTGTGGCCCGGACGCCTGTGGACAGGCGTCGGCGAAACGGCGTTCTCGCGCTCGCGGTACGGAGCGTTTTTCGCAGCGGCAGAACAGGCTGCAAACGGGAAGCCGACGATTGTCTTCGTTGAAGCGGACCCGGCCGATCGGCACATCGACTACGTGATCAACGACCCGTCGCTCGACGGTCCGCTGCTCATCGCGCGCTATCGGCCGGAACGGATGCAGCTCGATGAGATCCGGGCGCTGTTCCCGGATCGGCAGGCGTTCCTGTTCCGCGCTGCAGCCGGAGAATGGCGGCGCTTGCCGTGAACCGGCGAGCGGCGCGGCGTAAGCCCGCTGTTTTGGCGGCGATTGATCGGCGGGCTTACGCCGCGCCGCTCGCTGCTTTCTCCACGTCCAGTCCGCGTTCGCGGCGCATCTGGTTGACGCGGGCGACGACGGCGTCGACCAGGCCGCCGTTGCGGGTGATGGCTCGCTGCTCGACCCAGCTGACGCACACGTTGGCGAGCAGTGTCACCAGCGCCAGTCCGAGGTGCACGTTGGCCGCCCAGGTTTTGTGGGCGGTCGCGGCCGGATCGGCCATGGCGCCGAAGGCGCCGGTCAGCACCACGAGGCCGATGCAGGCGACCATCCCGGGAATGACGCGGTACTTGAGCCGCACGTTCGCTTCGCGGGCCTCGCTTCCGAGCTTGTAGGCTTCGCAGGTCTCTTCGAGCCAGCGGCCCGTCCCCATGAAATACGTCAACGCCACCGCGTGTACCAGCAGGACGAGCAGTGCGGCGGCGAGTGCCGTCAGCATGTGCCAGGCCACCATGTTGCG
>JAEUIG010000610.1 GCA_016795125.1 Planctomycetaceae bacterium
CGACTTCGACGGCGAGGGCCGCATCCATGCCGCTGTGGACGATGGCATCCTGAAACCGCGTCATGTCGTCGGGGGCGGGCGGCAAGCCAATCAGATCAAAGTACAGGCGCCGCAGGAGCACATGCGGCTCGGCATCCGGAGACGGCGTGAGTTGATGCTGTTCGAGGCTGGCGAGGATAAAGCGATCGATGTCGCGGCGAGGCCATGCCTGATCGGAAACCTGCGGGGGAGTCGCAGCGAGAGGGGGCTGGTAGGACCAGAACTGGCGGGCCGTTTCGAGATCTGCCCAGACGCCGGCCGGCCGAGCAGCCTCGCCGTCGCGCGGGTCCGGCGCTCCCATTGCGATCCACGTTCGCAAATCGGCGATGACGTCCGGCGGCAGCCGTTCCTGTTTCGGAGGCATCTGGAGATCAGGATCGGTGTGGGCGACCGCGGTCAGCAACCAGCTGGAATCGGGGTTCTCCGGGACAACAGCGGGTCCGCGTCCCCCGCCCGCACGAATCGCCTCGCGCGTATCGACGCGCAGGCCGCCTTCCTCGGCGCCCCCTTCGGCCGAGTGGCACTCGTAGCAATGCTTGACCAGGACCGGACGCACTTTGGATTCAAAGAAGTCGACGCCCGCACGATCATCCGCCGCTGCCGCAATGGATGCGATTCCGACAACCGCGAGCAGGGTGCACAGGAACGGGAAGCGTGACATGACAGGATTCCATTCGCGGTTTGCAGGTCGTCAATCGAAGTTCCGGGCAGGTGCGTCACTGGGCCTGGTTCGTCGGCGGCTCGCTGGTTTCCGGCGCAGGCGACTGATCGACGATCTCGGCATCGGCATCAATGTGAGCAGACAGCCGGTACTGCTGGTCGTCATGCACCGTGCTTTCGACGAGCGTGTATGTGACCGTTCCATGCGGATGGCCGTCTTTCACGATCCAGAGGACAAGCCGCTGGACGATGTCGCTGTTGGCATCCACTTCCATCACGGCGGAGGAAATCAGGCGATGCGTCTGTCCGGGCTTCAGCCGGGCCCAGATGACCGAGGTTTCCGCAGCAGTTCCCCGCGAGGAAACTTCGGCATGGAGTTCGAAGCCGTCCAGCACGTCGTCCACGAGCCGCGGAATGCTCATGGAGTTGATGGCGCAGATCAGCCGGAACTCCGGTGAGATCTCCGACTCGCGGCTGGGGAGCAGGATTCCCTTGCTGCGAGACGGGGCACACCAGAGCCGGCCGGACTCATCGCGACCCACGGCGAGCCTGTGATCACCCAGGGCGCAGTCGCACCAGAAGCGGTCACCCCGCGTCCAGAGCGTGTTGTCTGTCGGCCGATCCATCGGGTTGTCGGGATTGGTGAATCGGGGATCGGGCGCAAACTGCACCTGGTAGAAGTGATCAACCGCCCGCGAGTGCACCGCCTGCACTTCCCGCAGCAGCAACGTGGGGCTGGCGGCAGCGGGGGTGAGGTAGCGACCGCCGAGGAAGGCGACGATCAGTCCGAGGGCCATTCCTGCCGGCCAGAGCCACTTGCGGCGCAGCGGCCGCGGGGTCGAGTGGCCACCTGCGCGGGACGCGCGCACCGGCGCTCCGACCTCCGCCGCCGGAATCCCGGAACGAATGCTTTCCAGGAGACCAGCTGTGTCCATTGCGGCCGCCTGGCGATCCAGATGCTCCCGCACCAGTCGATCGATGTGGCCAGAGTCGTCAGGTTCCTGTGCTGTCACGTCACGTTTTCTTCGAGGTAGGGCGCCAATGCGTCTGCGAGTTGCGTTCGAGCGCGATGCAGGAGCACGCGGGCATTGGCGTGGCTGATGTCGAGCATGTCGGCTACTTCCAGAAGCGAGTGGCCCAGGCTTCGCAATTCGACGACGGCTCGCTGATTGACAGGGAGTGCTGCCAGGGCGTGAGCGATCGCCGTTTCGAGTTCGCGGTGGATGGCCCCGCGGTACGGATCAGTGTCGGATTGGTGAGTTGGCTCGGCCGCCTCCTGCACTCCCAGGCTGGTGCAGGTCCTGCGGCGCTGAACGAAGTTGATAGACGCGTTGGCGATGGATTTGAGCAGCAGTTTCGTGCCGTCGCGCGGCAGGTCGTACAGACCTGATTTCGTCAGCAGGCGTTCGTAACAGTCATGGACGATGTCTTCCGCGTCGGCCCGATGACTCAGCAAGCTCTGCGCAAAAGCCAGGGCGTGCGGCAACGAGTCCGTCACCCAGGCATCCAGGGCCGCGTCAGGTTTCCCGATCGGGGGATTCGCCGCCAGTCTCGCCTCCGCTCGGCTGTCGATTCGACGAACACCTGCATCCCTGCCGTTACAACACACACGCCACGCCGATGTTACACGGCATCGCCGGAAATTCCGGAGGTCGCCGCAGCGGGCACATCGTCCTTGATCGTGGGATCAATTTCCGTCCGTCCGCGTGACAATTGGTCGGCCAGGTAGTCCGACAATGCATTGAGCGTGGGATAGTCGATCAGCGGGTTGTCTTTGAAGCGACAGCCCAGCCGCTTCTCGAGTTCGGCGACCATCCCGACGAACTCCAGGGAGTCAATTCCCAGGTTGATCAGCGGCTCATCAAGCGGAATCTCTTGAGGGTTGATGCCCAGTTTCAGGCTCAGGCCGTTGATGATCCACGTCCGGATCTGTTGAGCGGTGGGCGTCGGCTCCCCCGTGCGACGCAACAGTGCGGATTCGGATTCGGTCATCGATCGGCTTTCTCGCTTCTCATCCGGTGTGGACGGACGCTCGGAAACTGGCCGCGACTGCTGTCGCTATGGCCCTCGTGTCACGGGTCGCGGGCCGGTCGATTCAGTCTGGTGAGCGTGGCGGCGGTCGTCAATTCGATGCGGGCCGCGATCGCTACCGGCCAGCGCCTTGAGCTGCTCCATGCAGGCCTGCCTGGCCGCGAACCGCGAACTCCGCCGAAACACGTACGCGCTGGATCACGAACCGCGTGCCCGAATCGCCGATCGCCGGGGGCGTCGCCTTCCGAAGCGACGGGTCTCCGATCTGACCCTGTCGCCGCCGGTAAGCCGCTGTGCCAAGCCCTGAATAGGGCGTGGCGCGCGCGAGTCGTGTTGGCGACGCCCATCCCGTTGGGCTGGGCGTGCCACGCGGAGTCTGTTTCAACCAGTGTTGCCGTTCCGACACTGCCCCCCCCGCGAAGCAGTTGCTGATTGCAGATGGCCGCGGTGCATGAGCCGGGTACAATCGCAATCGTTCGCAGTTCGTCAGGCTCATCCCACAGGTCGCGTGCCCGGTGCTCACGGTCGTTTCCCACGAGAACGTCGCGAACTTCAATGAAGTCGTTCCGCGCACGGCTGACGTACGCAAGGAGCACTTTGCCTTTCGCTACCTGATCGATGGCGAAACAGACGGACCGCAGTTGAGTTATGCGGACGTGGAGCGGCGCTCTCGCGCGGTGGCGGCGGCGATCGGTGACAAAGCGGGGGTCGGCGATCGGGCCCTGATGCTGTACGGCTCGGGGCTGGAGTTCGTGCCGGCCTATTTCGGCTGCGTGCGTGCGGGAGTCATCGCGGTCCCGGCCTACCCTCCGCGGCCCGAGCGGCCGTGGCAGGGAATGCAGCTCGTGGCCGGCATTGCCCGGAATGCACGCCCCTCCGTCGTCCTGACCGGAGGCGACGATGCGGCGCGCCTCCGGCAGCTTTTCAGTGGTCTTCCAGAACTGGACGGCGTCCCCTGGATCAACACCGACCTGGCGCCGGATGTCGGACACGAGTGTTGTCGCGGCGACGAAGCCCGGCCGGATGACATCGTGATGCTGCAGTACACTTCCGGGTCCACCGGCGATCCCAAGGGCGTCATGGTCACGCATCGAAATCTGCTGCAGAACCAGCGGATGATGCAATTGGCTTTCAACCATTGTTATGAAGCCGAGGACGTGACGGGCGTCTGCTGGCTGCCGCCGTACCACGACATGGGGCTGATGGCCGGAATCATCCAGTGCGTGTACGTCGGCTGCCCATGCGTGGTGATGCCGCCGTTGGGAATCCTGCTGCGTCCCAGCCGCTGGCTGCACGCAATGTCGCGCTACCGGGCGCAGACCAGCGGCGGTCCGAACTTCATCTACGAGCTCTGCGTGAACCGGATTCCGGCGGAGGAAGCGGCGACTCTGGACCTCTCGAGGTGGAACATCGCCGGAGTCGGAGCGGAGCCGATTCAGGCCGACACGCTCGAGCGGTTTGCCCGGCATTTCGAAGCGGCGGGATTTCGACGCGAAGCGTTCTATCCCAGCTACGGGCTGGCGGAGGCGACTCTGTTCGTCACCGGAGGCTCGCACCTGTCACCGCCGGTCGTTCGAGACGCTCGCGCGACCATCGCGGAAGGCGAAACGGACCGGCGCCGGATGGTCGGCTGCGGCCAACCGTGGCTGGGCACCTCGATTGAGATCGTCGATCCCGAGACGAGGCGCCGCTGCTTTCCCGGCGACACCGGTGAAATCTGGGTCGCCGGCCCGTGTGTGGCGGCCGGCTACTGGAACGCGCCGGAAGCGACGACGGAGACATTTCGTGCCCGGCTGGCTGACGGAAATCCGACCGAATTCCTGCGGACGGGCGACCTCGGAACGTTGATCGACGGCGAGCTGTTCGTGACCGGGCGGCTGAAGGACCTGATCATCGTCCGCGGCCGCAATCATCACCCGCACGACATCGAGCGGTCCGTGCAGTCTGTGCATGCGGCCCTCAAAGAGGGCTGCGGCGCCGCTTTTGGAGTCGAGGTCGGCGGCGAAGAGCGGGTGATCGTGGCCCAGGAGATCGACCGGCACTCGCGCAGGCTCGACATGTCGCAGCTGTTCAAGGATGTCCGCCGAGAAGTCTCGCTCCGGCACGAGCTGCTGCTGCACGAACTCGTGCTGCTCAAACGCGGCACGTTGCCGAAAACGACCAGCGGCAAGGTTCAGCGGACGGCGACGCGCGATCGTTACCTCGCCGGGACGCTTGCCGTCTGGCGCCCCGAAGAAGGCACCGGGAAGCGGGACGCGGAGGAAGGCACGGCGTCGTCCGGCGGCTGATTCGACTGGGTTGCCTGACAATGCTCGCAGGCCGCGATACGCTGGGTCGTCCGACTTCTCATCTGCGTTTCGCGAACTCCAGGCCAACGCGCGCATGACTCCTCACGTCGCGACGGGAACGCCCCGCGTGCCGCTGCCGGGTGGGCCTGTCATCCCGACGGATCCGACCCGCGCGGAGCTGACGGTCCGCGATCTGCTGTTCCTGTTGGCGCAATTGGTCGTCCTGTCCACCTTCGTCTGGCAGTTCCAGCTCGACGACGATCATTACCTGCTGGCGTTGCTGCTTGTCTCGACCGTGGGATTCGCGGTGCACACGCGTCTCGCAGCGCGGGCGGGGATGGCCTGGTTCGTATCGCTCTCGGCTGCGTGCCTGGTGCTGGTGCTCGGCTGGGCCGATGCGGCCTGTGCGGGCGCGATCGCGGCGGTGCTCATCGGCATTGCCTGGTCGCCGCTGACCGTGCATGTGCGCGCGGCGCTCCTGCTGGCGTGTGCCGCCGGTCTGTTCGTGCTCCGTCAGGATTCGGAGCAGATGTTCTGGCCGATCGTCGGCTCGATGTTCATGTTTCGGATGCTGATCTTCGTGGTGGAATCGCGGCGGTTCACATCACGCCCCTCGCTGCTATCCACGGCCGGCTACTTTCTGATGCTGCCGAACATCTTCTATCCGCTGTTCCCCATCGTCGATTACCGGACGTTCCGGGATACGGCCTCCCAGAAGCATCGCGGGATTTATCAGACCGGCATTCACTGGATGTACCTCGGCGTCGCTCAGCTGCTGCTGTACCGGATCATCAAAACAGAGCTGTTGCCCGCGCCGTACGAGGTACGCGCGACACGCGACGTCGTGCAGTACCTGGCGATGAATTACGGGCTGTACGTGAGGATTTCGGGGCAGTTTCACCTGGCCGTGGGGATTCTGCACCTGTTCGGTTTCAATCTGCGGCGCACGCACGACAACTATTTTCTGGCATCCAGCTTCACCGACATCTGGCGGAGGATCAACATTTACTGGAAGGACTTCCTCAGCACGTTTGTGTTTCTCCCGGCGATGTTCCGGCTGCGCGGACTGGGCAATGCTGCGGCCGTCCCAGTCGCCGTGCTGTGCGTGTTCGCCGCCACGTGGCTCGGTCATTCGTGGCAGGCATTCTGGCTGACGGGCAGTTTTCCCCTGCGTCGCTCCGAGGCGGTTGGCTGGCTGCTCGTCGGCATCCTCGTGGCGGTGAACGCCGTGATGGACTTTCGCAACGTGTCCTGGGACCAGGCTGCTCCACGCGTGACGCCGCGCACGGCGCTCGTGCGTTCGTTCAGGATTCTCGGCGTGTTCTCGGCCGTCAGCCTGTTCTGGGCCTACTGGTCGAACCCCGAGATCCTCATGTATCTGCTGCACACCGTGCGGATTGCCGGCGTCGAACGACCTGACTTCGTGTGGATCGGCGCCGCTGCACTCGCGTTCGTGCTCGTCGCGTTGGCCTCTCAGTTGATCATCGCGAGGTTGCCATCATTCAGCATCCCTGTGATGCGTTCGAGAACGGCATTCAGTGGCGCGGAATTTGACCGTTCCGTCGCGCTGCACCTTGTTCCCGCCGTGCTGTTGCTGTTCATTTCTCTGCCGCCGGTCGCAGCAATGCTGGGAGAGACCGCGCGCACGCGGATCGCGAACATCAAGGTGGAACGCGTCTCCAGAGGCGATGCGATGGCCATGATTGACGGGTACTACGAGCAGCTCAACCAGCCGCTGGCGCAGGCCAGCCCGTTTCTCGGACAACTCCGCCGGAAGCCTGTCGATCATTTCGCAGGAGAGTTCCTGTCGATGACGCGGCCCTCCGGCGACATCCGCGTACTGGAACTCATCCCCGGCTGGTCCGGCGAGTTCGACGGCGCCAGGACGACGGTCAATCGCTGGGGAATGCGCGACCGCGCCCGCAGCCTGCGCAAGCCGGCACAGACCGTGCGCATCGCCATGGTCGGCTCCAGCATCATTCTGGGTCTGGGCGTCGACGACGAGCGAACAATCTCGCGCCGCCTGGAGGAGCGCCTCAATGCGCACCGCGCCGAAGGCGATCCGGAGTTTGAAGTGCTGAACTTCGGCATGGGCAGCACCTATGCCGTCGAACGGCGCGCCACGATCGAGCACATGGTGCTGCAGTTCGACCCGGACGTGATCCTGTACTTTGCGCACCAGGACGAAATGTTCCGTGTGAACTCGAACCTGGGGAACGCGTACCTCGCCGGGCGCTCGTTCGAGGACCCGGCGCTCGACGAGATCTTCCGAGAGGCGGGGCTGAGCGCAGACCTCTCGGAATACGGAGTCCAGGCGATCATGGCCCGCACCACGACTCCCGTCCTCACGCGGACCTACGCGCGCATGTCATCCCTGTGCGGCGACGCAGGCGTCCAGCTCGTCATGGTGTATCTCCCGATTCCCGGCGAGCATCAGGTGCCGCCGAACGCAGAGGGCGTCATTGAAATGGCGCAGCAGGCCGGCATGCAGACCATCGACCTGACCGGCTGGTGGGGAGACCATCCAACCGATGCGGTGGTCGGTGTGGTCGACAAGTACCACCCGCGCGACCTGGGCACTCAACTCATCTCGGAGAAGCTGGAAAGTGAACTGCGCGCCCGCGACGAACTGCTCGGAGATCGCAGTCCGTGACGTTCGCAGGATTCTGGCCGCCGTCCAGTTTGGCAGTTACTTTGCCACCGCGACGACCTTGAACATTGCAGGGATGTCGTTGTTTCCCTGGCGGTCCGAATTCAGCTTCGCAGCGAACGCTTCCGAGACCTGCGACCCCTGAACATTGAGCGTCTGCAGGTATTTCTTGTCGGCGACGCCTGCGACACCTGCATCCGTGATCGCTGTTTTGCTGATATCCAGCACGTTCAGGTAGCCCGTCCTGTCCGATGTCAGCAGTGTCTGCAGCTGCGCATCCGTGATCGTCGCACCGCCGAGCAGCAGTTCCGAGACGAGGTCCAGCGACACAATGTCCTGGATGATCTGGTCGTCGATCGTCGCGCCATGCAGATCGATCGACCAGGCCGACCCGGGCGGATAGGTCTTTCGTTCGATTTTTCCAACCGCATTCAGGCGGTCTTCACTGGATTTCAGTGTTTCAACCAGCTGTTGATATTCGTTCGCCGGCGCGGACGGCCGGCATCCGCAACAGCACCCCGCAAGAACCACTGCGATCGCCCAGCGTACGTTGGTGTGCATGCAAACGGCCTCGGCGAATTCCGGGAGGTGGGCAGAGAATCAGTCGCGTCCCGGTGCGCGTGCGGCATCCGTGATGCGACTGGATTGAACCGCGCGCGTGTCTTAAAACTCACCGAGCACGAAGTTGTCGGCCTTGTGACCGAGCCGGTTGTACGTCCCCATGTTGGCCTCAGGGGCGGGATCGGCCGCGTAGGGGCGGTAGTCGATGTTCTCGCTGATGAAGCGAACCGACCCGTCGCCGAGCAGCGCGTGGATGCCCCCTTCGTGTTCGCTCGAGAATCCCTGCTGCGCATCGTTTCCGGTGTCGCAGCGGCCGTCCGTCATGCGGAATTGCGTGTTCCCGCGCAGAGCACTGTTGTCCTGAACCTGGGGCGTCAGGCCCTGATCCTTGCAGCCGACCCACGTCCCGGCCCACGGGCTTTCCAGGGTCGTGCCCTGGAGCGGCTCCAGTTGCCGCATCCGGCGTTCGCCGACGGCAATCGTGTTGCTCAGACCGTCCAGGACGTCCCGGAAGGCCACCGGCTTCTCGTTGTACTGCATGATCATCCCGGTGTTGAACTGGTTGCCGTTGCAGGCCGGATAGTTGCTGGTGGCGAAGCTCACGTTGAGCGTCGTCGTGAAGAACGGCCGATTCGTATTCACTTCGGTGCCCGTATCCGACGGGCACCGAAACGCCTTGATCGGCGTCTGCAGCAGCTTCAAGGTCGCGGTGTTGCTGGCCGCCTGCCGCAGCGTCACGCTGCCGGTGTTCAGTGCATTGAACATCGGCCCCTGCTCAATCTCCGGCAGAATCGCGACCGACCAGGCCCAGGCCCCTTCCGTGCCTGCCGCGTCATTGGTTTGGGCGCGATGGGTGACCATCGGCAGCTTGTTGTATGTATCGTGGTAATTGTGCAGCGCCAGGCCGATCTGCTTGAGGTTGTTCTTGCACTCCGTGCGGCGTGCCGCTTCACGCGCCTGCTGGACCGCAGGCAACAACAACGCAATTAACACCGCGATGATCGCGATTACGACGAGCAATTCGATGAGTGTAAAGCCCGAGCGACGACTTCGAGACATGAGGGACCTCGATTCGGAGAGCAACCGGGACGGACCCAGACAACGGAATCAACGAGAGAAGCGCAGCGAGCGAATGCTCCGCCGGCAGAGAGAGACGTCTGCCAGCGGTCAGATACCGTATTCAATGATTGAATATCGACAGCGACGCCATGTCAAGGAGTTGCCACCGAGTTCGTCGACCTCAGCCGTATGGCGCCAAGCAGTCAGACATGGCGAAGCGCGCACGATCACCCACTCAGAAAACACGCGAAGCGGTCTGGCGTTACAGCCGTTTTCTTACAGTCACGGCGATCCGGGTCGCGGTGCCTGCTGCGTCCAGGCGGCGATGCCCAGCAACTGCCCGGATGCGCAGTGAAGCACGGCCGCGCCGACGCAATCACCACACCGAGGTCTGGAAAGTGACACAACGCCCGACGGCCATCGAGCAGACGGCAGGTTGGCAGCGACACACACCGTCGGAACCACGGATCGCCGCCGGCAGCGCGACGGCGGCAGTGCCTCCGTCCGCTGTTTCGGAATCGCCGGTCAGTTCCGCAGCTGCCCGGTGTGAGCGACTGGAACCCCGTTATTCCAGCAGTGCCATGACCATCCCGCTGCGGATTTTGGGGTCAAACCAGGTCGATTTTGGCGGCATGAACTGGTTCTGTTCACAGACGTCGCCGAACTGCTCCATCGTGACGGGGGCGAGTGACAGCGCGAGGGCGTAGTCGCCGGCGTCGACGCGGGACTTCAGGTAGCGCGAGTCCTTATTCCCGCCGACGTAGTTCAGGCGCTTGTCGCGCGCGTCGGAAACGCCGAGCACGCCCTGGACGATGTGCTTGTGAACGATTGCCGCATCGATGGAGTCGGCGGCGCTTTCGGGATCGAACGTGCCGGGCCAGGGACGCAGCAGATGCCACTCCCCGGCCAGATACAGGCCAATCTCGTGGATTTGTTCCGGGCGGAACTCGGGAATCGGGCCAAGTGCCTCGATTTCGAAGTTCACTGCCAGCTTGCTGAGCAGCGATTCCGGCGACTGCCCGAGCGACGGCAACAGCCGGTTGTACGGCTCCAGGTGCATGCGGCCGGTCGGGAAGAACACGGCGAGGAAGTGCTCTTCCCCCAATGCGGCGGCCGCGGCGCTGCGATGGTTGCCGTCGGCGACGTAGGCCGCCGGTTCATTGGCGAGCAGGGCCTGCAGTTCTGCGATCTGCGTCGCATCGGTGACGAGCCATGTCCGGTGACGGTTGCCGGCTTCGTCGATCGCTTCGTAGTCGCAGGGACGCGCGTCGGCAATGGTGTCCAGGGCGGTGACGAACCGCCCGGACTCGTCGCGAACAGCGCAATTGACGGTGCCGATGTACGCCCGGGTCGCCCGGATCAGTCGTGCCCGGCCCTCGGCCTTGTCGGGATGGATGCCTTCATTACGAATGATTGTGCCGTTCGGCTGCTGTTCGGTACGAATTTCGGCCGTGCGTCCGAATCCTCCCAGCCCGATCTGCCGAATATCGGGCCGGCGGGGCGAGACGACCTCGTAGACCCACAGGATGTCGTTCAGCGACTGGACGAGCGGACCGTTCTGAAGCGCCTGCATTTCGGAGACGGAGTGCTCCAGCGCCTGTGGTCCGCCGTCGGGGAGAATACCGGCGATCTCCGGGACGTGGCAGTGCGCCATGGTGATGCGGAGGACACACTCCGGCCGCTTCTGGAGCAGCTCCCAGACCTCGCGGTCGGACTGGAATTCGTCGTAGTTCGGGGCCGTCAGGCGGTTCGCGGCATCGGTGTCGCGCGGAACGAGCGCGCGGGAAACGGGCTGGATCGTGACCATGAGACGTCTATCGAGGGTTGTTGATTTCCTGCGGCGGATGTAACAGGGGGAAGGGGCAATTGCAAACCGGCAAGCGGTCAGCTTTCAGCGGTCAGCGGTCAGCTTAGAACCAGCGTCTGGAATGCGGACCGACTGCTGCGCCGCAACTGCCTGGGCCAACCTGATCGCTGAAGGCTGATCGCTGGCGGCTCCTTCTTGAGCCAAACAGACTCGTCTTTCCGTAATTTTATGGATTTGCTACAAGCCAGCCGATTTCCGACGTCGCGCGCGCCGACCTTCGAGCCGGTCATTCGTCATATCCCCAGGCGACGCAGGACAATCCGCGATCACGGATGCTGCGAAGAGGACACCCATGCAGAGCGCTCTCTGGAAGACTGCCGCCCTTGCCAGCGTAATGGGCATCGCCGGTTTTGTGCTCTTTGAAATCCACGGCCGGCTGCCGGTGCAGACTTCCCAGTCGCCGGATGCCAGCAAATTCATCGGGCTGGATGAATCCGACGAGGGTAAGGGCCAGCAAGTCACCGATAACCCGGGCGTCGAGCTCGGCGTCGCTGGCGGGAGCGAGTTGCCGCCTTTCGATCAGAATGAGCCGGACGCCGGTCATGGTGATGGGCGCTCACGTTCATTGAGTATCGCTGGAGCTGGATCTCTCGACACTGGTTCGCCGCTTCGGGAAGCGGATCATTCGGCGGCGGCCGGCGGGCCGCCTGAGGATTCCTACAACCCGTTTGCTGGTTCATCGCTTCCCGCGGAGCAAGTTGCGACGGTCGCCGACCAGCCGCTCGTGACGGCCGATGTCAGCCTGCCTGAGCAGTCCGAAAATGTCGAGCAGGTCTCGGCGTCGCAGGGACCAGAGGCCGCGGAGGCCAATCCGTTCTCGACGTTCGACTGGCCGACCGACTCGGCCGCCGCGCCGGTCGAGACGGCGGAGGCGGGCAGTTTAAACCCGTTTGAGAGCCAGTCGGAGCCGGCCGCTCCCGCCGCTGGAACGGCCGATGTACAGCTGGAGATCGCCGCAGCGGGTCCAGGCCTGTCGTCCGCGCCGGAGCAGGGGCCGTTGCCGGGACTGACGTTTGCTAATGACGCCGCGTCGGGAACGAACGGCCTGAGCGAACCGTATGATCCGACGACGGTTGATCCCAATGAGCCGTACGATCCGAGGCTCGTCGATCCGCAGGCGGAGTCGGCCGGCGATCCCTCGCAGACGACTTTGACGGCGGAGTCTCCCGCCGGACAGCTTGAGTCACAGCCAGCGCCGTCCGAGGAGGCGATCCCCGTCTTCGATTTCGGCCCGGCCCTCGAGGAGGTTCCCGCTGTTGAAAATGATCGTTCGCCGTCCGGCCTGCAGTCCGAACCGGCGCCTGGTCTTGATTTCGGGTCCGAACCAGGGTCGGTCGAGCCTTCACGGCTGCCCGACAACGTGATTGACGATGACGGCCCGCCTGCCCGATCGGCCCTGCGTGCTCGCGATTTTGCGCCGTTGCAACCGGCGCAGAATCTGGAACAGCCGCCTGCCGACCAGCCGCAGATCATTCCCAATCCGTTGCGGAGCAGCGAGCCGGCTGCGCCGTCCCGATCAGACTTTGTCGGCGACGCGACGGTCGACGGCAGCACCGCCGCCGGACCGCAGCAGCCGGAACTCACGATACAGAAGGTTGCGCCGCCGGATGCGACCGTGGGTGATCCGCTGGTCTATGCGATCAAGGTGAAGAACATCGGCACCAGCACGGCCCATGACGTCATCGTCGAGGACCGGATTCCGCGCGGCACGACGCTGGAAGGCTCGATTCCGCAGGCCGAATTGACCGACCGCAAGCTGATCTGGCAACTCGGCCATATGGAACCGGGCGACGAGAAGACGATCCGCATCAAGGTGGTGCCAACTGAGGCTGGCGAGATCGGCAGTGTGGCGACGGTGCGGTTTGTCGCCCAGGTGGCCGCCACGACGCGGATCACGACTCCGAGCCTGACGATGGACCTGCAGGGACCGGGCGAGGTCGCCGTGGGCGAGCAGGCGGTGTTCAAGTTCAAGGTTGCGAACATCGGCGAAGGCGAGGCCCGCAATGTCTACGTGCGGAACCTGCTGCCGCCGGGATTCGAACATCCAGGCGGACGGGACATCGAGTACGACGTCGGTTCACTGCGACCCGGCGAGTCCCGCGACATCGAGCTGTCCGTTCGGGCCGCCACCGAAGGTCTGCAGACGCTCACCGCGCAGCTCAATACCGGGACGACCATGCGGGCGGAGTCACAGTCGCCGGTGAAGGTCATCGCTTCGCGACTTTTGATCCAGCGGACCGGGCCTAAGCATCGTTTTGTCGGCCGTCCGGCCGATTACACGACGACAGTGACCAATCGCTCCAGCAACGCT
>JAEUIG010000247.1 GCA_016795125.1 Planctomycetaceae bacterium
GAGCCATGTGGATGCCACTGGCTCCGTTTCGTTTTTCGAGATTCGGATTTCGTGCTTCCGCCGGGCGGCTTGACACGTGCGCTCCCTCCGGTAAGGTTACCCCTCCCGGCCCCATCGTCTAGCCCGGTCCAGGACATTGGATTTTCAGTCCAAGAACAGGGGTTCAAATCCCCTTGGGGTCATTCTCTCCGCTCGAAGCGGCCGCGATCACTGAACGCCGGCCTGCATGCATAAGCGAAGTCTGTGGCATGAGCGCCCGGGCTGGCTGCAGCGTTCGGACTGCCATTGAGCGGAAACACTCCGCTCGCAAGATGGCGATCTTCGGGTCCCGCTTGACCTGGGCGTCGGTCGTCCGCTCCATGACGTTGACGCCGGCATGATGGCTGCGAGACGTGATCGCCGCGAAGGTCGGCCGTCGATGCGCTCGCGGGAACTGTTGATGTCGACGTCCGCGGACGTCATGCCCGGTCCGCCGGGAGTCTGCTTGTCCTGCGGCCAGGCGGTGGTGAAGCCGATGTGATGCACCGCCATCTCGGCCCACTCCGAGTGGCCATCGACGAGGAAACTGCAGCCGGCGGCGGCGATTCGGCGACCCTGCCTCCGGGTTGCCCCGTTGGTTCGCGGTGCGCTGGAAGCTCTTCCGTCCAGAAAACCAGGCATCGGGAAACCTGCCGGCTTTTCGTCGCCAGCCTGAATTTGATCAACGATCGCCGGTTCGCGCACGTACCACGCATACCAATATGGCGCCGGTCCAACCGATCGCGGCATCAAATTCTATTACGAATGGGTCCGCGACAACGTCGGCTGCTGGGAATACCCGCGTCACGTGCCGGCGGAAGAGTTCTCGATCAGACCGCAGGGGTGACGCATGGGCGCTTATCATTCGACGGCGACGCCCGGCGTGTATCATACTCGCAGGGAATGCAGCGTCGGCAGCAGGATTGAAAAGCAGCATCGCCGGTCCGGCAACGGCGGCCGGTTGCTGTGCTGGGAATGCATCCGCCGCGCGAGACAACCGAGCTGAGGACGTTTGCGGTTCACCCTGACACCTTGCCCGATGAGCCACAAGGCGCACCCCTGTGGCCCGACTGCAAATTCGGCAATTCCGCTTTGGGACGACCTGCAAATGCAGCTCAACGTGACTCCAACTCGACAGCTTCGCATCACCAGGAATCGCTGGATGACACGCGCCAAACTGACGATCGGCTGCCTGTTGTGTGCCGGGTTGACGGGCTGCGGCGGTCGCGCGCAACCTGCTCCCGAAGCAACGACCGCAGCCGAAGCGCCGGCACCGGCGGTCGTCGAAACGTCCCCGACGATCGAAGCGACTCGGCCAGCGCCGCCCGTTGTCACTCCCGAGAAGCTCCCGGTCGAACATCTGCCGAACGCCTATCGCATTACCAGCATGGTGATCTCCGGCGGGCTGCCCGACGGCGAGGCGGGCTTCCAGGAACTGGAGGACCTCGGCGTCAAAACCGTCATCAGCGTGGACGGCATGGAACCGGACGTCGAAACGGCGCGGCTGCATGGCATGCGATACGTCCACCTGCCCCACGGCTACGACGGAGTTCCATCGCAACGCGGCCATGAGCTGGCGAAGGCGCTCCGCGAACTCCCTGGGCCGATCTACATCCATTGCCATCACGGCAAGCATCGCAGCCCGGCGGCAACGGCGGTCGCCTGCGTGGAGGCGGGTCTGATCTCGCAGGAATCCGCGGAAATCATTCTCAAGACGGCCGGCACCGGTGAGAATTACCAGGGACTCTATCGCTCGGCACGCGATGCGGGCGCTCTGGACAGCGCCTTCCTGGATGGCCTGAAAGTCGAGTTCGTCGAAGTCGCCACGATTCCGCCGCTGGCCGACGCCATGGTCGCCCTCGAACACACGCACGACCACATCAAGCAGATTGCCGCCGCCGAGTGGCAGGCGCCGACGAAACATCCCGACCTGCAACCGGCGCACGAAGCGCTGCTCCTGAAGGAGCATTTCGCGGAGATGCTGCGGATGGACGCCGTCGCGATCAAGCCGGAGCCGTTCCGGGAGTATCTGCGCACTTCCGAGACCGCCGCCCAGGATCTGGAAACGGCGCTCACTCAGTCGCCGCCGGCGCTCGACGCCGCGAAAACGGCACTCGATACGGTCAATGCCAACTGCGCGGCGTGCCATCGCGAGTTCCGCGACAATGCCACAGTGCAGTCCGCGCACTGATTGGGAGCGCGTTCGGGTGGCCGGGGCTGGACCGCAGGGAAGCCCCGGTGCACCGCAGCCGGGGTTTCGTGCTGGTGAAATTGACTCTCACCCGTCGCGATTCACGCCACGAACCGCGTTGTCCCCGAATCAGCGCACGACCACAACGCAT
>JAEUIG010000265.1 GCA_016795125.1 Planctomycetaceae bacterium
GCGCCTTCAGATGTCGAGGATTTCGAATCTGCGCGACTCCCGGAACCCGACAGACGAGTGAATCCGTCCCCGGCGCGATCTCCCGATCAAAATCCGGCGACGACGGTTCGGCGGCGACGGCGGTCGCCGCGACGATCATCGTGACCCCGTACACCGTTCCGCGAAGGCAAGCTCGTAAGTGGAGTGTGAACATGCTGGAACACTTCAACCTGGTTGCCACCGGCGTCCGCTGCGGGAATCGATAATGTCGTGGGACTCAACCCGGCGAAAGCCCCAGTTCGTCCAGCGAAAAGTCTGTCGGTTCGCCCGTCAGCAATTGTCCGATGAGTCGGGCCGTAATCGGCGACAGGCTGAGTCCGCCCCGAAAATGTCCGGTGGCAACGAGCAGGTTATCACACTCCGGCAGCCGGCCGACGAACGGCGTGCCGCGCCCGGCGTGCGGACGCAATCCGGACCACGACTGTTCGAATCGTGCCTCGGCCAGTGACGGCGCCAGCCCCATGGCGAACTGCAACAGTCCCTGCACGCCGGCCGACGTCGTTCCCTTGTTGTAGCCGACCCATTCTTCGGTCGATCCGATCAGCACGCGGCCGTCCGGTCGCGGCACCAGATATCGCGGACCGCATTCGACGATGTGTCGGAACGGCGATGAGCCGGTCGCCAGCAGGACGATCTGTCCCCGGACCGGGACGATTCCGGCGTCAAAGCCGCATTGCGACAGCAATTCCCCGGACCACGCGCCGCCGGCGACCACGTACTGACCGGCGCTCAAACGGCCGCTGGTGGTGCTCACCCCCTCGACGGTCCCGTCGCGCCGATGAATGCGCCGCACCGGCTCCCCGGTGCGCAACTCGACGCCGCGCTGCACGCATCCGCTGATGAGCGCCTTCAGATGTCGAGGATTTCGAATCTGCGCGACTCCCGGAACCCGACAGACGAGTGAATCCGTCCCCGGCGCGATCTGCGGTTCGACGCGCCGGAGTGCCGCCGCATCCAGGAGTTCGTGCTCCACGCCGCAGCGGCGCCATTCTTCGATCTGCGCCTGAAGTTCGGCGCACCGCTCTCCGTCGGCGACATTCAGCCCGCCGCAGCGGAAGTATCCGTTGTCGATGCCGGTCCGTTCGCGCAGTTCTTCGGAGAGCAGGGGCCAGAGCCGGTTCGCGCCCGATTGCAGGCGATGAACAGCAGTCCCCGTTCGAGCGTCGCCGCCGGGCGGGACAATGCCGGCGCCGGCCCACGACGCCTCCTGTCCCAACTGCTGCTGTTCCAGCAGTACGACGGACTGCCCGCGTCCGGCCGCTTCGTAGGCAATTGACAAGCCGATGACTCCGCCGCCGATGATCAGAACGTCGTGCATTGCCGGAAATCAGAAGTCAGGTGTGCCCGACGGAATCGGGAGGGCGAGGCGCCTGCCGAGCCGAACGGGCAATCGAACATCACTCGTAACAGCGGCTCCGCAGGAGCGTCGCCCCTCCCGCCTGGACGAACAACAATCGTGCCGAATCTCCGACTACTTTGACAGCGCTTTTGCCAGCAGTGAATCGAACAATTCCCGCTGCTGCTGGAGTGCCGCGACGCGATCGGACGGCTCGCTGCTGGCTTCCATCAGCACCCAGCCGGTGTATCTCGTCTCGGCCAGCAGTTCGATCAGCCGGGCGAAAGGATATTGCTTGTCGTCCAGTTCGCGGACGTGCAGCGTATTGCCGAACCGTTCGCGCACCAGCCGGAAGTTCGCTTCCAGTCCGGATCCTTCGAGATCGGCCGGATTGCTGTTCCAGCAGATCGCCACGCTGGGATGGTCGGCAACGTCCAGAATCGACTTGATGGTCGGCAGGTGCCGGCATTCCCCATGCACCTCCAGCCGCACCTGCTGGCCGTAGCCGTCGGCAAACTTACCGAGTTCGTTGAGCGAGCGGCCGATCTGTTCGATCGTCTGCTCGTGCGGCACGTTTTCGTGGAACCGGTCCGGTTTCACCTTCACGCCGGTCGTGCCGATGTCGTGGCTGAGGACGATGAACGCCTTCGTCGCGTCGATCGCGGCTTTCACGACGGCCGGATCAGGATTGTCATAGCGTTCGTTGCTGCCGATCCCGACGTTGACCACCGGGCTGTCGGCAAATCGCTGTTTGACTTCCAACCGCTGCGCGTCGCTGAGCGACGGCTCAACGCCGTGCGCGTGGGTGGTCCGTAATTCGACCCCCAGGGCGCCGGTCCGTTCGCAGTTCGAGAGCAGCGTCGGCAGGTCCCAGTCGCGGCCCCATTGATAGGTCACGAGGCCGAACCGCATCTGCTCGGCGCCGGCGTCGTCCGCCGCTGCGAAAGCCGACCGGGCGGTCATCGTTCCCAACCCCAACGCGGCGCCCGCCAGCGCCGACCGCTGCAAAAACTCGCGACGCTTCATCAGAACGCCTCCTGAAGTGAACCGGCACCTGGTGAGAACCCTCAGCAGCCAGTTTGCCGTATTGCGAAGGCGCTGTAAACCGGCGACGGCGTTCGGCGCGCATGTGCGTACGGCTGGTTAGCACGCCCAGACCAACGGGATGGGCATGGCGATCGCGCGCGTGACACTGAACACCGGCTGGCCGCTGCGGCTCGGCGGGAGCCTCGCCCTCCCGGCAGGGCTCGAATCGTCACATCACCAGAACGATTGCGCCTCAGTTGCCGCCGAATTCTTCCAGCGGCCCGACGGTGACAATCGTCTCGGCGGGAAGCGGGAACTCGTTGAGCAGCTGCCGGATGTCGTCGCGCGTTACGGCGGCGATCGACTGCAGGTCGTCCCGGACGGAGCGGTACTCGCGACGGTACACCCAGTTGGCCCCCAGCGACGAGAGCCGGCCGATGGGCCGTTCGCTCTGGAGCACGATTCGCGACGCGGCCTTGTTGCCTGCCCGTTCGAGTTCGTCGTCCTCGACTCCGTCGCGCATCACGGCGGCGTACATCTCGCGGACCCGCGCGAGATTCGCCTGCGCCTCATCCGGGCGGCAGCAGAAGTAGGTCACCCAGGCGCCGCAGCCGTCAAAGTCGTGAAAACTGAGGTCGGCCGATTCGACGTGTCCCGGATCGACGAGTTCCCAGTACAGCCGGCTCCCCTGCCCATCGCCGATGATGATCGCCACCAGTTCCGCGGCGAATCGCAGCGGACTCGAGGCAGGGGGCCCCGCCGCCATCATCACGACGTGCTGCTGCTGCGACTGCGGCCGCACGACGAGTTGCGTTCCGCCGGCGCGGGGCGGCCGGGCCGTATCGCGATCGTCCGTGCCTCCCGGCCAGTGGCCACAGTGAGTCCTGGCGAACTCGACCAGCTCGGCCAGTTCAATGCGTCCGGTCCCCGCCAGCGTGATGTTCCCGGCGCAGTACCGGCGCCGATGATAGGACCGCATCTGTTCGCTGGTCAGTGTGCGGATGACTTCGGCCGGACCGAGAATGCTCATTCCCAGCGGATGGCCGCTGAAGTGAGTGCGCATGGCATGCTCGTTGGCCACATACGCCGGCATGTCTTCGTACATGCCGATCTCCTCCAGGATGACCTGCTTCTCGGTTTCAAAGTCGTCGTCGCGCAGGCTCGGATAGAGCAGGGCGGCCAGCAGTTCGAACGTGCGGCCGACGTACTCCGGGATGACCGCCGCGTAGAACAGCGTGGTTTCTTCGCTGGTGGACGCGTTATAGCGCGCGCCGACTTCGTCGAAGATGCGGTTCACGTCGTCGGCGGTGAAGCGCCCGTTCCCCTTGAACGCCATGTGTTCGAGGAAGTGGCTGACTCCCGAAATTTCCGGTGTCTCATCGCGCGAACCGGTCCGCACGAAGAAGCCGACGGCGGCGCTGTGCGCACGCGGATTCGTCTCCGCGATGATAGTCAGGCCGTTTTCGAGCGTGACGTGGTCGAAGTGCATGCGGAGCAGGGAATAGTGAATAGGGACTGGGGAATAGGAGATTGGCGTTGAAAATTACAGTCTGAGGTGGACGGTCGAGAATGGCAGAGGCGGCGGCGCTTTTCTATTCCCTGTTCCCCAATCCCTATTCCCCGATGTCAAGTGGTTCGGGGCCCATGGTGAGGACGGTGAGGTCGTGCGCAGGATGCTCATTGAGATAATCAAGCAGCCGGGCGACGGTCAGTTCCTCGATTCGTTCGTGAATCTCATCCAGGGTGACGACGCGGCCCAGGTGGAACCAGTCGCGCGCGATGGCGCTGGCACGCGACGACGTGGACTCCTGCTGCATGACCAGCGCGCTCTTGGCGCGAGCCTTGCAGCGGTCGAGCTCGTCGTCACCGATGCCCTCACGGAGGCGCTGTAGTTCCCGCAGGGTAACGTCGAGCGTTTCCTGCGCGCGTTCGGCCGTCGTGCCGGCGTACACCAGCAGGCGACCTTCCGTCAGCAGCGTGTTGTGGTTGGCGTACACCGAGTAGCACAAACCGCGTCGCTCGCGGACCTCGGTGAACAGCCGCGAGCTGCTGCCGCCCCCGAGCACGCCGCCAATCGCCCAGGCCGCGTAGTAATCGGGATGCGAGTACGGCACCGACGGCATGGCAATCGCGATATGCGTCTGGGACGAATCGTGTTCAATGTGATCGATCCGCGATCCTCGCGCACCGCGGACAATGTCCGGAACGGCGACCAACCGCCAGTCAGCAAACAGCCGCTCAATCTGACGCTCGACGGCGACCGGATCGACATTTCCGGCAACGGCCATGATCGTGCCGTTCGGCCGGAAGCAGCGCCGAAAGTGCCCCGTGAGCACCGGGTGAGTCACCCGCGGCAGGTCGTCCAGCGTTCCTTCGGGCGGCAGCCCCCAGGGGCTGTCGTAGCAGCGGCGGCGCAGCTCCAGCAGCGCCTTACGCTGCGGTTCGTCTTCAATGGAGAGGAGGTCCTGCTCGATGCCGGTGCGCGCCGGATCCACTTCGTCTTCCGGCAGATGCGGCCTGAGCACGATGTCCGCATAGAGGTCGAGCGCCGCCGGCAGATGGTCCGACAACAGCGCGGCCGACAGGGTGATGAAGTTCCACCCCACTGATTCGCTCCGCTGAATGCCGAGCGTATCAAGTTCGGTCGCCAGTTCCCGACTGTCGCGATCGCCGGCCCCGCGCACCAGCAGTTCGGAGAGGACGGCGGACGTCCCGTTGCAGCCGTCCGGCTCGTAAATGCTACCCGCCGGCGTCTGCAGGGCCAGCGCAGCAGACTGAACATCCGCCATCGGTTCGATGACGAGCACGACGCCGTTGGGAAGTTGCGTGGCGCGGATGCCGGATTGTTCCATGGGGCGGCGCAGGCTCTCGGTCGTGGCGGCAGGAATCCACTGCCGTTACGCCAGCGTAGCGACTGCCGCCGCCTGCCGCCAACGAGGGTCCGAAGTGCGGTGCGCGCATAAAAAAAGAGGCCCGTCAGTGACGGGCCTCCACAGTCCTGTGTGCCGCTTCGCTTACTGAGCCACGACCTTGCCAGTGACGCGGTCCCGGACGACCGGCTGTTGCGGCGCGTCCTGGTTTTCTTCGGCCTCGGTCGCCAACCGCCGGGCTTCGGCCACGATTTCCTGGGCGCCATACAGCTCCTGAGCGCTGAAGAAAGCCGTGTCCTCGACGCCGACGCGGTCGTACTTCTTTGCGACCAGCTGGTCCCACGACATTTCGCTGGACAGGTGCCAGGCAGCGGCCTGGGCCGCCTGTCGGTTCAGGGAGCCGGTCCCAATCAGCTTGAGGAGCTGATGCACGTCTGCGTTGGCAGTGAACTCTTCCGGACGAACCAGCTTGTAGGTGTGGCCGGGACGGGGCTGCTTCTTGTCGTGCTCAAGGCAGACTGTCGTGATCGGAATGCGGACAATCTGCTCGGGGGGGATGGAAAAGAATCCGCCGCCCATGCCGCCGCCCATGCCACCACCCATTCCGCCGCCCATGCCACCCATCATGCCACCGCCCATGCCCCCACCCATCGCCTGTCCCTGACCGCCGCCGCCGCCGTTGCCAGATCCGGTGCCGCTGTCCGTGCTGCCGCCAAAACCGCCGCCGCCGGTGGTCTGGGGCAGGACCTGGACCGCCA
>JAEUIG010000270.1 GCA_016795125.1 Planctomycetaceae bacterium
GTGCAGGCCAGTTCGAAAATCAGCTGCATGGCGCGGCGTCCCGCGGGCAGGACCACCACCAGTAACGGGAGGACCACCCCGAGAGCCAGCATGTAATCAGCCGCCGCGATGCCAGACCGCGATCGCGGATCGGCATAGCGAAAATTGCGAATCTGACGCATGCCTCCCAGTCTAATGCACCCACAAACCCGCGACCAGCCGAATCCTCCTCCGCAGGTCAGTCTCCTCCCTGACATCACAGCGCCACTTCTCCCCTCTCCCCCCGGGAGAGGGGCCGGGGGTGAGGGTGACCGGCAAGCAGACATCCCGACCCAGAACGTCGATACCTGATCCAAAACCAGGTCAGGTTTCCGCCTGCACAATTCCGCCCCCTCACTTCAAGACGCGCCCGAATTCGACCCAATCATCGTCGCACCCACGCCCGTCCAAGCGATCGCCGCCGCGTCGGTTGTTCCCACCCCCCGTCCGCGACTACGCTGCAAACACCACGCGGCGGGTCGATGCTTCCGCCGCAATCACTCCATGCGATTGCTCAGAATTCCATGCTGACGGCTTATCACACAGATGGATTGCAGTTCCAGTACCCGTCGGACTGGGAACTGGCCGAGGAACAGCAGCCCGACGGGTTGTCGATTGTCGTCAGCAGCCCGGGCACGGCGTTCTGCTCGTTTCTGCTGATGCCGGAACGGCCGCCGGTCGCCAGGGTGCTCAAAACGGCGCTGGAGGCGTTTCGCGAAACCTACGACGAGATCGACAGCGAAGACGTCGAGTGCCGCATCGACGGCCGCGCCGCACGCGGCATCGACGTTGACTTCTACTGCCTGGAACTGGTGAACGCCGCCTGGCTGCGGGCATTCCGCACCGGCAAGTTCACGGTGTTCGTCCTGTTCCAGTCGGGATTTGATGAGCCGGACGCCCGCGCGATCTTCGACGCAATCTGCGCCAGCATCGACTGCAACAGCCAGATCCGGACTTCTCCGTAACCACGACTCTGACCTCCACCCGGAGCCTGCATGATCGAGATCGTCGACCAGGGGCACGTCTACCGCAACCCGAAGCCGTACCTCCGGTCCATCCATGCCTGGCACCCGTCAATCGTGCGACTGGACGACGGCACGCTGCTGGCGTCGTTCGACCTGGGACAGGCGGTCGAAGCGCTGGATTACCGCACGTGGATTTCGCGATCGTCGGACGACGGCCGCTCCTGGTCGCCGCCCACCCGCGTCCTCGCGGACGATCCAGCGGCTCAACGGCCGGCCACGCAGTCAATCCGCCTCGGCCGCACCCGCGACGGCGAAGTCACCGGGTTTGGCACCTGGCACTTTCGCGACCGGGCGGATGAAGGCCTCGTCAACCGCGAAAACCTCGGTTACACCGAGATGGAGCTGTTCCTGGTTCGCAGCCAGGACGGCGGGCGGACGTTCAATCCTCCGGAACACATCGAGCCGCCGTTGATCGGACCGGGGTTCGAACTGTGCCATTCGATCGTCGAACTGGCCGATGGACGCTGGCTGGCGCCGACTTCCACCTGGCGCGGCTGGGAGGGCGATGAACCGAACGGCATGCAGGCGATTTCTCTCGTCTCGCGCGATCGCGGTCGGACGTGGCCGGAGTATCTGAAGATTGCCGACCGCTCGGCCGAGAAGGTGATCTGCTGGGAAGTGTCGCTCGTCGAACTTAACGGCGGCGGGCTGCTGGCCGTCTGCTGGGCCTTCAACGAACGCACCGGCCGCAGCGAGCCCAACGTCTACAGCTACGCGGCCGATGGAGCGCACTTTACGCCGCCGGCCCCCTGCGGACTTGTCGGACAGACGGCCAAGCTGCGAACCCTGGCGGACGGCCGCGTTCTGTGCCTCTACCGACGCGAAAGCCCTCCCGGACTCTGGGCGCAACTCGTTTCCCTCGACGACGGCCGCTGGATTAACCACGACGAAGCACTCGTCTGGCAGGGAGCATCCGCAGGAATGCTCGGCCGCGGCACCAACAGCGACGAACTGAGCGGCTTGAAATTCGGCTATCCCAGCCAGGTCCAGCTGCCTGACGGCGACGTGCTGGCCGTGTTCTGGTGCGTCGAGGACTGCCAGCACGTCATCCGCTGGGTCCGCCTCCGCGTGTCGTAAAGCGCGTCACCTCACGAGCCACGGGGTTAATCCGGCCTTGCACAATAATTGGTAGTGCTCCGTCCATTGAGACTGGTCATCCGTGCCAACCTCCGCAGAGGAAGGAAGTTCACCACGGAGGACACGGAGGACACTGAGTAAAAGCGTTCAACTCCTGGTTCTTCTCCGTGGTCTCCGTGTACTCCGTGGTGAATCCAGCGCTATGGAGCGCTGCTTCGCTCGCGATTCTGCCGCCTGACGATTATTGATGGTCACACCACTTGAGTGGGCTTTGCTTGTGCCCTGACTTATTGTGCAAAGCCGGTTAATCCCCGTGGCACCCCGGTGGGTGGCACGCCCAGACCAACGGGGTGGGCGTGGCGATCGCGACACAGACATTCAGATTTCAAGTGAACTCCGCAACCGGGCGACCAACATGTTGCAGCACGCGCTCATCGCACTCTGTCTCGCCGTTCCCGGAGCGAGTGCAGACAACTCTACCGCCGCCGGCAAGTTCACGGTCGAACATCCCACGCTGCACAATCTCGGCTTCGAATGGGCCATCATCGGCGACGCCAACCGCAACGCCACTGTCGCCGCCTCATTCCGGAAGGTCGGCGACCCGGAATGGCGTGAGGCGCTCCCGCTGCTGCGCATCGGCGGCGAGCGCGTGTACCGCGTCCGCGAGAACCTCGACTACACCGTGCCGGACGGATTTGCCGGCAGCATTCTGAATCTCGAACCCGGCACCGAGTACGAATGCCGGTTCGAGCTGGCCGATCCCGAGGGAACATCCGGCGAGTCGTCGCACACGGTGACGGTCAAGACCCGCAGCGAACCGCAGCCGTTCGCAGGGGGCCGGGTCCTGCATGTCTATTCGCCGGAATATGACGGCGAACGCCTCGAGCCGAGTTTCACATCCCTGCTGCAGGCGTACTACGGCGCGGGCCTGGGTGACTGGAGCGTCGTCTGGGAGCGCCGCGCGCAGCCGGGCGATACCATCCTGATGCACGCCGGACTCTACCAATCGGAGCGCAGGAACTACGTCGATCCGCAGATGACGCCGTTCGACGGCACGATGTCGCTGACGCTCAAGGGGACCGCCGAGAAGCCGATCACCATCAAGGCCGCGGGTGACGGCGAGGTCGTCATCGACGGCGACGGCAATCACCGTCTGTTCGATGTCATGGCGTCGCACCATCACATCTTCGACGGACTCACGATCCGCAACACCGACGTCGGCATCTTCGCCGGCCAGAAGGAAGTGCTGGGCGCAGTCGGGCTCACGGTGAAGAACTGCCGCTTCGAGAACGTCGGCTTCGGCGTCTGGACCGAGTACGCGGGATCGAGCGACTTCTACATCGCCGACAACCTGTTTCTCGGACGCGACGACCGGTTCCGGCTGATTGGCTGGACCGGTCCGCTGTGGGCCAGCGCCGGACCGTACGGCTCGCACCAGTTGACCAGCTACTACGCGATCAAGGTCTACGGTCCGGGGCATGTGATCGCGAACAATGCCATCGCCTACTTCCACGACGGCATCGGCATCTCGACCTACGGAACGCCGCCGGACGATCCGGAACTGCAGGCATCCTCGATCGACATCTGCAATAACGACTTCCACATGCTGAACGACGACTTCGTGGAAACCGACGGCGCCGCGCACAACGTCCGCGTGCTGAACAACCGCGGCATCAACGCCGCGCATGGCGGCTACAGCGCGCAGCCGGCATTCGGCGGGCCCGTCTATTTCATCGGGAACTTGCTGTATCATGTTCCCAGCGGCGTGGCGTTCAAGTTTTCCGCCAAGCCGGCGGGGCTGCTGGTGTTTCACAATACGATCATCGGCGAGCAGACGCTGCGCGAGCCGTCGTCCAACATGCACTTTCGCAACAACCTGTTCCTGGGCCGCGATACTCCGGACCGCGGAATCATGACCTGGGGAAATGCCAGCGCGGCGTGCAGCTCGGACTACAACGGTTACCGGCCGAACAGCGGCGTCGCAGGACAATACGTCTGGTTTCGCCCGCCCGCAGGCTCGATCAATTACGAGCCGCAGGAGTCGGACTGGCAGACTTTCGCCACGCTGGACGAGTTCCGGACGGCGACCGGCCAGGAGGCGCACGGCATCGAAGTCGATTTCGACTGCCTGGAAAACCTGATGCCTCCCGATCCGAACGGACGTCACGCCGTGTATCATGCCATGGACCTGAACTTCCGGCTGAACCCGTCGGGTAAGGCCGTCGACGCGGGAGTTCCACTGCCGACTGTCAACGAGAACTATACCGGGAGCGCGCCCGACCTCGGCGCACTGGAAATCGGGCAAGCGCAGCCGACGTACGGACCGAGATGGCTCAAGGCACAGCCGTTCTATCGTTGACGATCACGGTTCAGGCGATAGAGATGATGCGGCCCAGGATTGAATCAGGTGTCATGCGGATGCGTGTACGACGGCAAATCCTGAGCGGCTGCGCGTGCCTCGCCGTGTGGGCCGGAGTACCCGGCATCGCGACGGCATCGGAGACGGAGGCAACGCCCGGTTCTGTGGACGCCCCGTCCTTCACCGCCGAGATCCAGCCGGTCCTCGCAGCAAAATGCGGCCGCTGCCACAGCGCCGAAGTACAGAAAGGCGAACTCGATCTCCGCTCACCGCAGGGGATTCTCAAGGGGAGTGAATCCGGCGCGGTCATCGTCGCCGGTAAGCCCGACGAGAGCCGCCTCTACGAAGTCCTGCACAGCGGCGAAATGCCGCCCGACGGTGACAATCCATTGACGGATGAGGAAATCGACCTCGTGCGCCGCTGGATCGAGGCCGGCGCGCCGTTGCCGGCAACTGCCGCGGTGCGGACGGTCACGGAACAGGATGCCGTGCCAATCCTGCTGCTGCGTTGTACGGCCTGTCACGGTCTCCGCAAACAGGAAGGGGGACTCGATCTCCGCAATCGCACGGCACTCCTGCGCGGCGGGAAGTCGGGACCGGCGGTGATTCCCGGCAAGCCGGACGAAATCCCGCGCGTGCAGCGCATTGGCGCGGAAGAAATGCCGCCGCGCCGGCACCTCGTTGCCGCCAGCGTCAAACCCATGGAGGCGAATGAACTGCAGGTGCTCGTGGACTGGATCGCCGCGGGGTTGCCCGAATCACCGACCGGTCCCGACATTGCCGACGGCGAACCCGATCCCCTCGTGTCCGATGAGGACCGGCAGTGGTGGTCGTTTCGACCTCCCGCCCGCGTGACACCGCCCGTCGCGACGATGACGCCCGAACAACGCGAGCACATCCGCACGCCAGTCGATGCTTTCATCCAGACCAAGCTTCACGAACACGGCCTCGCGCTCTCGCCGCAAGCCGATCGCACCATTTTGATCCGCCGGCTTACGTTCGACCTGCTCGGACTGCCCCCTGCTCCGGAGGACGTTGCCGCGTTCGTCGACGATCCCGCGCCCGACGCCTACGAACGCCTCGTCGAACGCGTGCTGGCTTCGCCCCATTATGGTGAACGCTGGGCGCGTCACTGGCTCGACGTCGCCGGCTATGCGGATTCCGAAGGTTCGCAGAATGAAGACCGTGTGCGGCCCAACATGTGGCGGTATCGCGATTACGTCGTGCGGGCATTTAACTCAGACAAGCCGTACGACCGGTTCCTGCACGAGCAGCTCGCCGGCGACGAACTCGCCGACTACGCGCATGCGGAGTCGATCACCGACGACGTGTACGACAATCTCGTCGCCACGGGCTTCCTGCGCACCGCGCCCGATCGCACCTTTGCGAACATCACCAACTTCGTCCCCGACCGGCTGGAGCTGATCGCCGACGAGATTCAGATCTTCTCGTCGTCCGTGCTGGGCCTGACGATGCACTGTGCGCGCTGCCATACGCACAAGTTCGATCCGCTGCCGCAACGCGACTACTACCGGCTCGCCGCGTTGCTCAAGGACTCGCTCGACGAGCACGACTGGCTCGGTCCGGAACAGCGCGTCCTGACGCACGTCACGTCGACCGAACGCCAGGCGTGGCTCGACTCCCAACAGCGGATTGATGCAAGCATCGCGCCGCTCAAGGAACAACTGGCGGCAACGACGGATGATGAGTCGAAGAAAAAGCTGGATGCCGAGATCGCGGAAATTGAAAAGGAACGGCGTCCGGAGCCGACGATCCGCGCCTTGTGGTCGCGCGGCGCGCCGTCGCCGACGTTTGTGCTGAAGCGCGGAAACTATCTGACGCCTGGCGCGGAAGTCGGACCGGGCGTGCCATCGGTGCTGACCGACGGCCGCACCCCGCTGCCGATCGCACCTCCCTGGTCCGGCGCTGCCACCACCGGGCGGCGGCTGGCGCTCGCGCGCTGGCTCACGACCGCCGATCATCCACTGACAGCACGCGTGCTCGTGAATCGCGTGTGGAAACACCACTTCGGGACCGGCATTGTCACGACGCTGGGCAACTTCGGAAAAACCGGAGCGGCGCCGACACATCCCGAACTGCTCGACTGGCTCGCGACGGAATTCGTGCGCAGCGGGTGGAGCATCAAGGAACTGCACCGCCTGCTGGTGAATTCGGCGACCTATCGACAAAGCTCACTGGTGACGGAGCAGCTGACGGCCGCAGATCCTGACAACCGCTGGCTGTCACGGATGCCGCTGCGGCGCGTGGAAGCAGAGTCCCTGCGCGACTCGCTGCTGTCCGTCGCCGGTTGCCTTGACGACGTGCAGTTCGGCCCGCCCGCCGACGTGGATGTGCGCGCAGATGGTCTGGTGACGGCGCAAGCCACCGGAGGCAACGGGCGGAGAAGCATTTATGTGCTGCATCGCCGCACGAAGATGCCGACAATTCTCGAGAACTTCGATTCCCCGCAGATGGGGCCGAACTGCATCGAGCGCGGCGAATCGATCGTGGCCCCGCAGGCGCTGCACCTGCTCAACAACGCCATCGTGAAGGAACTGGCGGGGCAGTTCGCCGCACGAGTCGAGCTTGATGTGGGAGCGGACCGCGGCGCACAGATTGTGCGGATCCATCAGCTTGCATTCGGTACGACGCCGACGGCCGACGAAGTCAGCGCCGCGCGACATTCGCTCGATCGGCTGGAGCAGGCGTGGCGCGCCGCGGCCGGGGACGCCGAGCTGACATCCGAAGAAGCGGCGCGGCGCGCGCTCGGCAACTATTGCCACGCCATCGTGAACTCGGCCGGATTCGTATACGTGGACTAGCACAATCAAGCAATCGATTGCCCGGAACAAGCGCTGCCGCCGGCCACCGACAGTCCTGAGGTTCACGACAAAGAGTTTGATTTCTGTGCTGTGACGACCAGCCCGGGAAGGGGCGACAGAATGTAGCCGGGGGTGGAGCTCCGTTCGCCGTCAGGCGGGCAGAGCGGAACCCCCGGAACCCGCCCCACCCTGAAGGGGTGGCACAAAGTGTTGATGTTTGAGTGCGAGCTGTGGACGCTGAAACACTGACACCAGAGAGCACACAGTAAGTCGGTGGTAGCAGAATGACCAAAGCTTTCCTTCAGACTTCCCCCATTAAAACCTCGCGCCGCGGCCTGTTCGCACAGGTCGGCTCAGCACTGTACGCCGCCGCCCTCACCCAGCTGCTGCAGCGCGACGTCTTCTCCGCCACGCCCGGATCCATCCGCGACCTGCGGCCGCGGCTCACGAACCAGCCGCCGCGCGCCCGCGCCGTCGTGCACCTGTTCATGAACGGCGGGCCGAGCCAGATGGACCTGTTCGACCCCAAGCCGGAACTGGAGAAACGTCACGGCGAGGAGTACTTCGACAAGATCGCCGGCGAAGTCGAGTTCCCGGACGCGGCGGGGGCGCTCCTCAAAAGCGCCTTCAAGTTCGCCCAGCACGGCGAATCCGGCATGTGGGTGTCCGACGCGCTGCCGCATTTCGCGACGCAGGTCGACAATGTCGCGATGATCCGGTCGATGTATTCGACGAACCTGACTCACGAGCCGGCGTTGTACAAGATTCACTCCGGCAGCGAGTTCCTCGGCCGGCCGTCGCTGGGTGCGTGGGTCTCCTACGGACTTGGCTCGGAAAACCAGGACCTTCCGGCGTACGTGGTCCTCGACG
>JAEUIG010000272.1 GCA_016795125.1 Planctomycetaceae bacterium
CGTCCCGAAAACCCGGCCACCCGGCGGCGACGGACGATCCGGGCACTCTTGCGGCGACGGTCGTCGTCCGGCGTCTCGCCCGACGCACTGACGCGCACCAGGCTCCGCAGTCCGGCACTGCCGTCCGAGGTGATCAACCCCCGCACCACCAGTTCACCGAGTGCCGCGTCGAGTTGCGTCGGCAGGAGCGGCAGGGCCGCCAACAGGTCGGTCGCGAACATTGCGCCCCGCTGCTGCAGCAGGCCGAACACATCCTGGGCGACGCCCGTCAGCATGAGAGGATCGGTCGTGGATTCGTCGTGTCCGGCCAGCCAGGTGCGGTCCTCGCGGAGAAACAGCGAAACCGGCGCGATGCGGGTGATCGCCGCCATCGGCCGTGACTTCTGTGGGTCACGAGGCTTCGGATACAGCCGTCCCCAGGCGACCTCACCCGTCAGGCACAGCTCGTCCAGCCATTCGCCGCGATAGCCCGTCAGCCGCGATGAGAGCACGTCACGCTCCCAGCAGATCGCCGGCAGGTCGATGCCTTGCAGTTGTGCGACGGTCTCGTAGAGGCCGTTCGTCCCTGTCCGCCGCGCTTCACCAAGCAGGCCGTGATGATGATGCAGGTAGCGGAGGTAGACCCCGATGTCGACCGGTTCGATCTCGCGCCGCAGCCCGGCCATCGTGAGCCGATGAATCCGGGCCAGCAGCCGTCGATGGCACCATTCGGTGTCTGCACGGTCGGGCCGGAACCGTCCCCGCAGGATGAGCCCCTCCCCTTCCAGCGCCTCGAGCGCCGCGGCGGCCTGGTCGACGGTGACGCCCAGCAACGACGCAGTCTCCGCGTCGGTTGTCGGTCCTGAGACTTCCAGCCAACCGCGAATCGCCGCGATGCGTACTTCGGCCGGCGTCCGCTCTTCAACGATCGCCGCCGGCGTTGTCAGCGGCGGCACGGCTGTCGCGTCGGGAAACAGCGTCTGCACCGCCGGCCAGCGCTCCGCCGCGACCCAGGCAATTCGATCGGCAGAGAACGTCGCCGTCGCCGCGCGTCCGTTACGCGCCAACTCGTCGTAGAACTCGCGCCACTCCGCCGAGATCGGCGGCATGTCGACGTTTCCTTCCATCGGCAATGTCAGCAGCACACGGCTGAGAAGAACATCGTGGAGTTCGTCGGCGTTCCGTACCAGCGGCTGCGCCTCGTCGATGACCTGTTCAATCGCGGCGGGATCGAGACGCCCGAGGTCGCTGACGTTTTCGATGTTGAGCGACCGTCGCGTCGCGACAGCGCGGGCGCGCCGTTCCTGGACCTCGCCGCCGTCGAGAAACGCGTAGGGATTCGCGTTGAGCAGTTCGTACGCGAACGGCGACGGTTCGCGCGAATCTCGCGGCACCAATGTGATTTCGCCGGATTCGATCCGTCCGAGCACATTGCTCAGCCCTTCGAGGTCCAGCGCTTCGTGCAGGCAGTCGTGCATCGTCTGCTGCGCCAGCGGATGGTCCGGCAGCTCGTGATCGCCGGTAATGTTCTCCTGGCAGCCCGTCAGCTTGGGGAACACCGCGGTCAGCAGGTCCTCGCTGCGGAACCGCTGCAGCGCCGGCGGGACTTTCTTGCCGTTCCGCTGCCGCGCGACCAGCAGCGCCCGCGTCACGTTCCACCGCCAGCGGACCTGGAACATCGGCACCGCCAGAATCGCCTGCTCCAGCAGATTCTGGACATTGTCGGTCCGCAGCATGGGGAACAGCGACTCAATCGGAAAGCTGTGCTGCGGTCCGAGCGACAGGATGAACCCGTCATCATCAGCGCTCGCCTGCAATTCGAAATCGAACGATCGGCAGAAGCGCTTGCGCATGGCCAGTCCCCATGCACGATTGATCCGCCCGCCGAATGGCGCATGCACGACAAGCTGCATGCCGCCCGATTCGTCGAAGAACCGTTCGAACACGATCTGCTGCTGCGTCGGCACCATCCCGATCGCCGCCCGCTGACTGGCGACGTACAGCAGCATCTGAAACGCGGCAAACGGCGTGCAATGGACCTCGCCGGCGAGTGCAACGATGAGCGGATGACTGAAGTCGCACGGCGTCGTAGCGGGGACATCAGTCCCCGCGCCTCCCCACTCTCCCCCGAAAGCAGCATCGATCTGGCCAGCGGCGTCATTCAGGGGAGAGGGTCGAGGTGAGGGGTCGAGCGAGCGCGTCGTTCTGTTCCCCTCATCCGGCCTGTCGGCCACCTTCTCCCCGCACTCACGTCGGTGAGGAATCGAAGTCACGTCGCGGGGAGAAGGGGGTTGTTCGACGCCGACGGAGTGATCGGCGTCGGCCTCCTCCCGCTTGGCCAGCGCCTGCGCCCACTCCGTGAAGTCGGTATCCGCCACGCGGCGTTCCAGGTCGTCGCGCAGAGATGAAACTTCTTCCGAAAGCTCCAGAGTGCGGCCGGGGGCCTCCCCGCGCCAGAACGGCACTGTCGGCGGTGCGCCGTGTGCGTCGGTCACCAGCAGATCGTTGCCGCGCAGCCGGCTGATCCGCCACGAGGAGTTGCCGAGCAGGAAAATGTCGCCAGCCGCGCTCTCCACGGCGAACTCTTCGTCGACCGAGCCGACCACCGTGCTCTCCGGTTCCAGCACAACCCGCGCATTGTCGGTCTCCGGGATGGCGCCGCCGTTGCTGATCGCCGCCAGCCGTGCCCCCTTGCGACCCCGCACGCGGCCGTTGACCTGGTCGTGATGCAGCAGAGTCAACTGCCGGCCCGATCCGGTCGTTACTCCCTCGCTGAGAAATCCGATCGTCTTGTCAAACTCGCACCGCTGCAGATCGCGATACGGGTAGGCCCGCCGGAACAGTGCGAACAGTTCATCGGTGCTCCAGTCCGCGGCGGCGCATTCGGCGACGATCTGCTGCGCGAGCACGTCCAGCGGCGCTTCCGGGATGGGAATCGCGTCCAGCCGCCCCGCCTCGATCGCCCGCACCAGCGCCATGCACTCCAGCAGTTCGTCGCGCGTCAGCGCGAACAGTCGCCCCTTGGGCGTCAGGCCCAAGGCGTGTCCCGAACGACCGATCCGCTGCAGAAACGTGGCGATCGATCGCGGCGAGCCGATCTGAATCACCAGATCGATGTGACCGACATCGATTCCCAGTTCCAGCGAGGCCGTCGCCACCACCGCCTTGAGTTGTCCTGACTTGAGCCGTTGTTCGGTGTCGTGGCGGATATCGGCCGCCAGCGAACCGTGATGGCAACTCACCGCGTCCTCGCCGAGAAGCTGAGTGAGCTGATGTGTCAGCCGCTCCGACAGGTTGCGAGTGTTCACAAACAGCAGCGTGCTGCGGTGTGACTGGATCAACTCCACCAGCCGCTGATGCACCTCGGCCCATTGCTCGTGCGAGCAGACGGCCGACAGTTCGCTCGGCGGCACTTCGATCCCGAGGTCCAGATCGCGCGCATGACCGACATCGACAATGACCGGCGGCAATGCGAGCGCAGCGAGCGCTTCCCCCTCTCCCCCGTGAGAAGCGTGAATCTCACCAGCCGTGTCAATCGGGGGAGAGGGCCGGGGTGAGGGGAATAGCAAACGCTCTCGACTGCTCCCCTCATCCGGCCTGTCGGCCACCTTCTCCCCGCAATCAGGCTCGTCAGCAAACAAGGTCCGCTCGCGGGGAGAAGGGGGGCGTGCAACATCGATTTGAACGCACTCCGGCGGGGTCAGGCCCCGCCACTCAGCTCCCACCCCCACCAGGAACTCTGCCATCCGCTCGATCGGCTTCTGCGTCGCCGACAGTCCGATCCGCTGCAGCGGACGATCGGTCAGCGCCGCCATCCGCTCGACGCTCAGCGCGAGGTGCGACCCGCGCTTGTCCCGGACCAGTGCGTGGATTTCATCGACGATCAGCGTGTCGACCGTCTTGAGCACCTCGCGGCTCTTCTCGGCCGTGAGCATGAGGTACAGCGACTCGGGCGTCGTCACCAGGATGTGCGGCGGCTTCTTCACCAGCGCGGCGCGCTTGTGCGACGGCGTATCACCCGTCCGCAACCCGACGCGCAAGGGAGGCAGTGCGACGCCGTGCTGCCCGGCGTGCGCGATGATCTCCGCCAGCGGCACCTCGAGGTTACGGTGCATGTCGTTCGACAGCGCGCGCAGCGGCGAGACGTACACGACCCGCAATTCATCGGCGAGCGTCCCGTCGAGCGCCTCGCGCAACAGCCGATCGATGACGGCCAGAAAGGCGGTGAGCGTT
>JAEUIG010000338.1 GCA_016795125.1 Planctomycetaceae bacterium
CGCGCAAGATTCCCTTAGCCGGCACCACCTGAACGACCGATTTCACCGTTATCGCCGATTCTTGACGGCTCAGGCGCGCCGATGGTGCGCGGCCTGCTGGGGTGGGAGGGGGAGCTATGAGATTCGCTCGTCGGCTGCTGGCCGCGGCAGCGGTGTTGCCGCTATTGAACTTCGCGGGCTGTTATAGCCTGATCGAAGAAGTGGATTCGACGCTGATCTGCGTCCGCAACTGTTCCGATTCGTGGCACGCCTGGTGTTACTACCGGACGTCGTGCCCCGACGACTCGTACTATCCCAAGCACTACGGCAAGGGATTTCGCGCAGGTTATCGGAACGTCGCCGGCGGCGGGGACGGGTGTCCGCCGACGCTGCCGCCGCAGTGTTACTGGTCGGTCTGCTATCAGAATCCGGCCGGACAGGCCAAAGTCCAGGAATGGTTTCGCGGGTGGGTGTACGGCGCGAACGCCGCGCGGATCGACGGGGTTGCCGATTTCAACCAGATCATGACGTCGGAACGGCTGTTCGGCCGTTGCGGGCCGCAGACGGCTCCCAGCGATGTGCATTACACCGACCACGGTTCCGGCTGGTCGTCGGATGGAAAACATCAGACGCCGACGCCGACTCCGATGTCGCCGATCGATCATCCACCGGCGCCGGGCGCCGACGTTCCCGTCGAACCGTACTTCCCGGAGCCAGCGGCCGGCGTGCCATCGCCCAGCGCCGAGGCGTCCCAGCAGGAACTGCTGCAGTTCCTGCAGACGCCGGAAGGACCGGAACTCCAGTGAGGTGCTGTTGAGCGTGAGGCCGTCGGGACAACGATTGCTCCGACGATCGTGCGACCACCGGGTCGTGCCGCAGGCGAGCGGCGAATGACTCGACATAACGAGTGAAACTGACGGCAGGGAGGCCAGGGATGTATCGGACCAATCAACAGACGGCACTGGGACGGCGCTGCCGCCAGGCAATCGGACTGGCCACGCTCGTAATGTGTGCGGCACAGGCCGGCTGCACCAGCCTGAACTTCACGGGCTGCGAGATCCCGGCGATTCCGGCGGGTCGCGTGCCGCGCGAAGTGCTGGGCCGCGCGCGGGACGACATGCAGCAGATCACGATCTCGCGCCTGCGTCAGAATCCGCCGCCGGTGTACCAGCTGGGCTCCGGCGACGTCCTCGGCATCTACATCGAGTTCGTGCTGGGCGAGGAAGGAGAGTCCCCGCCTGTGCACTTCCCGGAACAAGGGGACCAGCCTCCCGCGCTGGGCTACCCCGTGCCGGTCCGTGAAGATGGAACGCTGTCTCTGCCGTTGATTCCTCCGGTGCCTGTCGCCGGCCTGACGGTCGAGCAGGCGACGGAGCGGATCCGCACGACGTACCTGAATGCGCAGGTGCTCCAGGCGGGGCGCGACAAGGTGATCGTCACGCTGATGCGTCGCCGGGAGTACCGCATCCTCGTTGTCCGCGAGGAAGAAGGGGGCACGGACGGCGTCACGAAACACGGGACCGGCACAATCGTGGACCTGCCGGCCTACGAGAACGATCTGCTGCATGCACTGAACGAGACCGGCGGCCTGCCGGGCCTCGACGCCAAGAACGAGGTGCTGATCATGCGGGGGGGCTTCAACGACGGAGCCCAGCGCGACCTCATGGTGGCCCACATCATGTCGTCGCGGCAGCCCTGTGAATGCCCGCCGGTCGTGCCGGATGACCCCAACACGGTCCGCATCCCGATCCGGTTCCATCCGGAGGACGTGCCATTGTTCGAGGAGAAGGACATCATTCTGAAGACCGGCGACGTGGTGTACATTCCGTCGCGGGAAACGGAGCGGTTCTACACAGGCGGGGTGATGGCGGGTGGCGAACACATGCTGCCGCGCGATTACGACCTGGACGTTCTCGGCGCGATCGCGGTCGCGGGCGGCCCGGTGGGCAGCGGCGGCACGGGCATCGGTCAGGCCGGCGGACGCGGCGGCATGGGTGGTGGCCGCGGCAGTGCGATCGGCAAGAACCCGTCGCGATTGCTCGTCATCCGCAAACTGGAATGCGGCGGCACGCTGGCGATCCGGGTCGACACCAACCGCGCCCTCACGGATTCGTCACAACGCATCCTCGTGCAGCCGGAAGACACGTTGATCCTGCAGTACACGATCACGGAAGAACTCTATAACGCCGCGCTCAACCTGATCCAGTTCCAGTTCCTGTTCAACGGACTGACCGGCAAGGGCATCTGATCGCCGTTGGCAGATTCAGTGACAGTCACCGCAGGGAGACGCATTGGCGTCTCCCTGCGTTTTTTGTTGATGGGCCAGCATGTGGAAGGAAGTCGATTGCAATTTGCAAATTGAACATTGCAGATTGAATAATGTCAGAGGCGGATGTCTCTTTCAGGTCCCGGGCCATGTTTCGAAACGAGATCGTCGTCATCCTCGGGGGCGCGATACTGCGCGCGTGGGGTTTGTGGCTGCCGTTCATGGTGCTGGTGCTGCTGTGGACCGACAGCGCGTATCACCATCGACTGTTGGTGTACCGCATGGAGGGCCGGGAGTTCTGGGCGGCGTCTGAAGCGGGCGTCTGCGGCGCCTCGATGTACGTGCCGTATCACGGCCAGTACGAGCTCGGGTGGCACTACCGGTGCGACTCGACGCACTGGGACCACATTCGGTCTGATGCTCGAATCGCGCGGTTCATCCCGTGGTTCAATTTTCGTTGGGCGGGTGTCTCCGGCGTGTTCGGCGTCGCGAGGGGTTATACGCTGGCCGTTCCGTACTGGTTCCTAATGCTGCTGTCGGCCAGTTTCTGGGTTTTCGCGCGGTTGGTTTACTGGGCGGTGGAGCGTGGGCGGCGGTTCTTTCGGGTGCAGTTGGCGAGCGGGGCGAGAACAGCGTGAGCTGCTGGTGGCTTGCCCTCACCCCCTGCCCCTCTCCCGGGGGGAGAGGGGAGATGACGCGGCGAGGCGCGAGCGTTGCAACGAGAGGAAGGGTTACTGGAAGTCTGATGCGTAGCGTTCGAGGAGTGCGTCGACATCGTTGGGCAGGATGTAAATCTTGCCGCGGATGTCTTTGGATTCGCCGGGCTTGAGGCCGCCGAGGCGGAAGTCGGCGTGGAGGCAGACGCGGACTCCCTGGAAGAGTTCCTGGTACGGCTCGAAGGCGGTGGCGAACAGCATCGATTCGTCTTCCGAGAAGCAGCCAATCAGGCCGTTGGACGGCACGAGCGGACTCAGCGGGCGCGGGTTGACATCGTTACGGTCGACCCCCAGCGGGCACCAGACCTGGCCGGGGATGTAGCGGGCGGTGGTTGCCCAGTCGCGGGTCGGCATACGGGCGAGTTCGCCATCGAGGAACACGAAGCTCTTTGCGAGGTACGTTTCCTGATTGCGGCCGGTGAAGTTCTCGACCCGGATGCAGGGTTGCGCCCAGTGTGCCTCCGAGCGCTTGTCGGTGGGGTTATGGGCCTTGATCTGGAAGTCCACCTCATCCGCCGTTGAAGTGATCGTGTGATCGACAATCACGCCGTCTTTCAGCGTGCAGCGGAGCTTGATGAGCGTGCCATCATCGGCGGCTTCGATCAGTTCGGTGGTGTGACCGACGACGGTGTGCTTGCCCCAGTCGGCGTCGGTGGAGCCGGCGCGGCAGTAGGCTTCGAGGTAATGAACGTCGATGTCGCCGCCGGGGATCTGCGGTCCGCTGATCGTGAGATAGTCCTGCTCCCAGTGCAGCTTCAGCGGCGGGTCGGCGGCGAGAGCGACGGGCGGGGCAGTAA
>JAEUIG010000339.1 GCA_016795125.1 Planctomycetaceae bacterium
GCCGCCGCGGTCTGTGGCTTGGGAGGGGTGGCGCGGGGCGGGACGAACGAGGACGGCGATGCCTGCGGCGGCGGCGCTGGTGCGGGCCTGAATGCGGTTTCCTGAGGCGGGGTGGCAGCCGGCTGCAGCGCGACTTCCGCCGCCTGCGCCTGGTCGGGCGTCAGGAACGTGCGGTTCTCCTCCCGGACGATGACGGCCATGGCGACAGTCCCGCTCGTGACGTCCCGCGCTTCGACATGGACCCTTGCCTGTTCGTCGTAATGCAGCGTGACTTCCACCGGTGACGAGACCGGGAGGTTGTCCGGCAGCTGCTCAATGACGCACGCCCCCAGCTTGGCGTATGGTTGATCTGTTCCCGATCCACTCTCGACGATGTGCAGGTGGACGCGTTTCTGTCCGGGGATCACAGTGCCGAACGTCTGCTTGACCTGTGCCGGCAGAGGCGTGTGTTCCGGCAGCAGATAGTGCGGAATCCGCAGGCCGGTGTCAGGGTCGCGCACGAGAATCCCGAGCGCCCGCGCACTGACGCTGACCTGTCGGAACTGCGACAGCCGCGCCGTCGCCGATTTCTGCAGGTAAGATTTGGCGAACTGCCGGCCGCTCAGCAGCATGCCCGCGTAATACGCGGCGCCGTGCGAGATGGACTGGTCCGGCGAGAGCGTCGCATTCAGCGTGGTGCCGCTGATCCGTTGCAGCATTTCGCGGACCATCGGCATCCGCGTCGCTCCGCCGGTAATCAGCACCGAGTTGACGTGCGCCCAGCCGAGCTTGCGGTCCTTCAGCAGTTTCTTCGTAATCTGTTCGCAGCGCTCGACAAGCTTCTTCGACATGCCCTCAAACTGTTCGCGGGTGACGCTGATCGACTTGCGCCGGCCGGCATGCTGAACCGTGATCGACGCCTTCGGTCGCACACTCAAGCTGCGCTTGGTCTGCTCGACTTCAAGCGCCAGCGCCTGCATGCTTTCCTTGTCGAGCCGCGGATCGGCCGGCGTCTCCCTGATGAACTCCTCGCAGGCGAACTGCTCGAGCAGCCGGTTCCAGTCGATGCCGCCGAGCTGCAGGTCGCCGCCGCTGGCGATGACCTTCACCTCGCTGCGGTTGTACTGCACCAGCGACAGATCGAACGTACCGCCGCCCAGGTCGAAGACCAGCACACGCTGGTCTTCGGCCAGCTCTGCAAACCACATGCCTTCGCCCAGCACGTAACAGAGCGACGCGGCCACCGGCTCGTTGATAATGTCCACGCGGGCCAGTCCCGCGCGCATGCCCGCCTCCACGGTGTCCTGCCGCTGCAGGTCGCTGAACTGCGCCGGCACCGTGATGACGGCATGTCGAATCCGCCCGAGACGCTCCTCGGCGGTCTCCAGCAGCTTGCGGATGATGAGGCTGCCGACATCCGGGGGGCGATGCATCACGCCGTCGACGATCCAGTACTTCTGGCGGTCGCCCATGAACCGTTTTGAATTCTGCACGACCCGCTCGGGGTGCGAGACGGCGTTTCGCAGCGCTTCCGTCCCGACGATCGCGCGGTCGCCGTCGAACAGGACGACCGACGGCGTGGACAGCTCGCCGTCTTCGTTCTCGATCGTGACGGGCGTGCCCTGCGGCGTCAGGTACGAAATGCACGAATAGGTCGTACCCAGGTCGATTCCGATGGCATGGGCCGGCGACTGTGGACGGGCGGACGTCATCGCATGATCCGAAGCGGACGGGACACCGAGGAGACGGGAATCGTGAAAGTTCATCCTATCCGCGACAGTACGCGCTCTCCAGCGGTTTTTGACGGAGGCGATTGCGAAACC
>JAEUIG010000391.1 GCA_016795125.1 Planctomycetaceae bacterium
CGATCGTATCTCGCGCGCCGAACAGGATGCCTTCGCGCTGATGAGCCACCAGCGTGCCGTTGCCGCCCAGGACCGTGGCGACTTCAATGCGGAAATCATCCCGGTGTCCGTGGGCGGACGCAGTGTCACGGCCGATGAAGGTCCGCGACGCGACACCTCGCTCGAACGGCTCGGCAAGCTGCGGACCGTTTTCAACGAAACGGGCAGCGTAACGGCCGGAAATGCGTCGATGGTCAGCGACGGAGCAGCCGCGCTGTTGGTCGCCTCGAGCACCGCCGCCGCGTCCGCCGGAGTGCGTCCGCTCGCGCGAGTGCTGGCATTCGCGACCGTCGGCGGTCCGCCCGCCGACCTGTTCATCGCTCCTGCAGCCGCAGTCCGCAAAGCTGTGAAGAAGGCCGGACTTGCTCTCAGCGACATCGATCTGTTCGAAATCAACGAAGCGTTTGCCGTGCAGGTGCTGGCCTGCCTCCGGCGCCTCGAGTTGACGGCCGACCGCGTCAACGTGAACGGGGGAGCAATCGCCATTGGGCATCCGCTCGGCGCCAGCGGCGCCCGGGTCGCCGTGACGCTCCTATACGCCATGCAGCAGCATCAGGCCCGTTACGGAGTCGCCGCGCTCTGTCTCGGCGGCGGCAACGCCATTGCGGCCGTTTTCGAACGCCTGTGAACTGCGTTCCGCCCACGTTCAGCGGCTTCCCCCGCGAAGCCCGCTGGCGGTTTCGCACCCCCCCTCGACGCCCGGCCCCGCGCACCCTAGACTCCCCCACCGCCAGCCGCCCATGATGTACCCGCACTCACCCGCGAACTTTTCGCGGAGCTGCGGGTCCAGCCCCTGTCTGGGACGGGCCGCCCCGGTTCGCCGTCACGAACGAGAGTTGATTGAGAGCTGATCAATGGCGGACTCGCTGCCCGCAGTCTTGAGCCCCACCCCGGGCACGTCTGTCCGCGTGGTGGAATCGCCGGTCGAAACCGCAGCCCCGGCCGCCGAGAGACAGCCCGCTCCATCGCCATTGGCGGGCGTCGCTTCACCGATGCTGGCCATCTCGCTCCTCGCGGCGATGCACTTTCTGGTCGATACGGCCGCCGGGACGATCAATCCGCTGTGGCAGGGATTTGAGGATCGCCTCCAACTCCAGCGCGGAGGCCTCCTGTGGGTGTACGTCTGCTGGCAGGCAGCGTCTTCGTTTTCGCAACTCCTGTTCGCGTGGTGGGCCGACCGCGCGCCGCAGCCCTGGTTGATCTGGGCCGGTCCTTGCGTCGGGGCCGCCTGCATGGGGCTGACGGGTCTCGCGCCGAACTCGTTTGTGCTGGCCGCTCTGCTGGTGTGCGCCGGCCTGGGAATCGCCGCCTTCCATCCCGAAGGCGCGGCGGCTGCCGGCGCCGTGGCTCCGCTGCAGCGCAGCAGGATGATGTCGATCTTCGCGCTGTGGGGCTACCTCGGGCAGTCGCTAGGCCCGTACATGTCGGCCCGGATTACCACGGATTACGGCTTTGGAGCGCTCGTCTGGTGGGGATTGTGCGGTCTCGCGGCACTGGCCGTGCTGCTGACACAGAGACGCTACGTTCCCATCCCCCCACTGCGACACGCTTCCCGGCAGCAGGTGAGTGCGCGAGAAACCAGCTGGCGTGATTGGGCCTTGCTGCTGTCGGTCGGCACACTGCGCATCATTCCTTCGATCGGCGTACCGCTGGTGATCGCCTATTGGTTAAGCAGTCCGGAATTCATCGGCGCGGTGCAGTCGTCGTTCATGATCGGCGTCGGGGCGGGCAGCATCCTCTGCGCGCTGCTGATCCGGCCGAAGTGGGAGCGCGGCTTGATCTGGAGCCAGCCCCTGCTGGCCGCTCCGTGCCTCATCGCAATTCCGCTGGTTCCTCAGGCCTGGCTGGCGACGGTTGTCGCTGTGACCGGCTTCATGCTGGGCATCGCCCTGCCGGTGTTCATCAGCTTTGGCCAGCAGATGCTGCCCCATCATCCGCGGGCTGCGAGTTCCGTGACGATGGGAGTGAGCTGGGGCGTCGCCGGCGGAATCGCGGCAGCCGCCTTGTGGGGCATGACGGCTCTCGATCAGCGGCCGCAAACATTCTACGTCCTCGCGGCGTTCAGCATCGCCGCGGGCCTGCTCAGCCTCCGGCTGCCACACATCGCCGAGTGCGAAAAGTAGCGATCTGTACTCGTGCAGCGTCACAGCAACGAGTTCGGGTTGGGTGCCACTGGCTTCGCCAGTGCAATTCACATTGGGCACCGAACTTGCGTCGCACTGGCAGAGCCAGTGGCACCCTAATTCTGAGTTGTGACGCTGAACTAGCCGCGACCGTCAGCGAGCGCACGACGCGTTGTTCGCTCCCTGACGGTCGCGGCTGGTCCGGGTCCTGCTACTCCACAAACTCCGGTTTCCCGAGCACGACCGGCTCGGTGCGTTCAAAGCCGACGACGTGCGTCGTAGCACGGTCCAGCCGGTTCGCCACTGGTTCATCGAGCGGAATCGTTGGACGCGAATCCTGCTGGCGTTTCCCGAGGTTCTCGAACACGTCGCGCAGTCGCGCCGGCCGTTTACCCTGCGACTTCAGTCCCGTCTGGCTCTGAGTGGCGCTGTCCGCATCCTCGCTCAGATATCCCGGCTCGAGCGCGGGCGGGGCCGGCGGAGGGACGAGCGGTCGGGCGGGAAGCGGCTGTGCGATACCGCCCGGGGCATAATACGAATCGGACGGATCGGACGGGGACCATTGCGGCGGAACCGGCGGGGTGACGAGCGCCTGCTGGGCTTCGTCCGTGGCCTCCGCTTCCTGTTCGGCGATCGCTTTGGAACGGAAGGGCGACCAGAGCCGGGTCCAGCCGGGTGTGGTCTGGGCGGACCTCTCGGCGGCGCACCCCGGCAGGGTGAGCGCGCTGGCCAGGCACAGTCCGCTGGCAACAATGGCGCGGCGCGTCGGTGTCACGGGAATGAGTATCCGCCGGGAGGGAGGGGAAGCCGGTGGCTCAGGAGCATCCTGCAGGGCGGAAGATTCGCGATCCCTGCGAGACGCTCGACGGCCGGGGTCATCGGCCCGCAGGCTAGAAATCGGACCGCCGATGTCGGCAGATTCGGCCAATCGGTCCCGCGAGCGCCATCCCGCGAGCCGACGCGCGGCTTCTGCCTGTTGGAGCGATTGGCCGTTGATCCGCATCCGTCACGGGGTGCGGGACTTACGGCAGGCGGAAACTGTTCCGCGCAGGCAAGCTGTAAGGTGCAAAGGTGCGAAAGTGTGAAGGTAAGAATGTGAACAGGTGCAAACGCTTCGTACCTTCGAACCTTTCCACTTTCTCACCCTTTCCGTTACTCCTCCATCACTTCCTTCTCTTTCGACGACGCCTGGTCGTTGACCGCCGTTTCGTAGCTCTTCGTCAGATCCTGGATCTTCGTCTTGGTCGATTCGGCGTCGTCCTCGGTCAGCACCTTGTCTTTTTCGGCGACATCGGTGTGCTTGTTGGCGTCGCGGCGGACGTTGCGGATCGCGACCCGCGCCTCTTCCGCGAACTTGTTGACCCGCGTCACCATTTCACGGCGGCGCTCGGTCGACAGCGGCGGCACGTTGAGCCGGATCAACCGGCCATCGGAGTTCGGAGTCAGGCCGGCGTCGCTGGACTGGATCGCCTTGACGATATCGCCCAGAGCGCCCCCGTCGAACGGGCGAATCAGGATCTGCTGCGGCTCAGGAACGCTGATCTGGGCCAGCTGTTTCAGCGGCGTGGGCGAGCCGTAGTAATTCACGCGGATCGAATCGACGAGACCCGGATTGGCGCGGCCGGTCCGCAGACCGTGCAGCTGGTCCCGGAAGATCTTGACCGCCTTCTCCATCCGTTCCTCGGCGTCGAGTAGAATCTCATCCTGGTCCATGGCAGTGGTCCCCGGCCCGCGGCGTGCCGATTGGCCGATTTCAAAGGCTTGTGAATTGTCCGACGGCTGTGCCGCATTGATCTGGATTTCAAGTTAATGCATCGCGCGGACTAAGAGAAGCATGCGCACTCTTCCGACGATCATCGCATGACCCAGGCATTCAGGTCGCTGGTTCAGTGGTACCTCGGGGTCGAACCGGCCGCGTCCGGGGAAACTGCGCGCTGGTCGCTGGCCTGGGGAATTCGCGACGTCTCACGCGGGTGGATCGTGGCGGCGCTCCTGGCCGCGTTGCTGCTGATTGCCGTCGTCGCACTGCAGGAACCCGGCCGGCTCTCGCGCCGCTGGTGGCGGCAGCTGGCGCTGCGGATCGCCGTTCTGGCGGTTGTCGCCGTCTGGCTGGGTCAGCTGACGCTGGAAATCGTCCACACCGGCATGCCGACTCTCGTCATGATGATCGACACCTCCGCCAGCATGGGGCTGGAGGACCGCGACCCGGCCGGGAGCGACGGCGGAACTGCGACGCAGGGAAATCGACTCTCGATCGCCCAACGGCTGTTGCTCAATAACGACGGGGCGCTCCTGCGCGAATTGTCGCGCCGGTTCAGCCTGCATGTCTACGAGTTTTCCGAGACTGCGCAACCCTTAGGTCTGGCCACGGACAGGCCTGACGTCCCAGCGCTGATGCAGTCTCTCGGCGGGCTTTCACCTTCGGGAACAGAAACCCGGCCTGGCCCGTGTCTCGACCAGGTGCTGCAGGATTTTCGGGGCGGCGTCCCGGCGGCCGCGATCGTGTTCAGCGACGGCATTGCCAGTCGCACCGCCGACGAACGACTGTCGGCGGCGCTGCAGCCGGCCGCGCTCGGAGTGCCGGTCTACACCATCCCGCTGGGCAGCGGCGAACCCGCGCTCGACCTCGAAATCTACGACCTGCAGGTCGATCCGATCGTGTTCGTGGGAGACACGGCCGCCATTGATTTCAACGCCCGCGCCACCGGACTGCACGCGCGCGATGCGCAGTTCATCCTCCGGCGGGAAGGTGCGGCTGCGCCCCTCGCCACCACATCCGCCGCGCTGCCGGCCGACGGCGAGACGCTGTCCGTCCATCTGTCGCTGACTCCCGAGGTCGAAGGGGACTTCGAGATCGTCATCACCGCGGAGCCAGTCGAAGGCGAAAACAATCGCGAGAACAATGTCTTGCGCCGGCGCGTGCAGGTCCGCCGCGACCAGATTCGCGCCCTGCTGGTCGAACGTGCGCCTCGCTGGGAATACCGGCACCTGAAATCGCTCCTGGAACGCGATCCCAACATCGAACTCCGGACGGTGCTGCAGGAATCAGACCTGGAACATCAGCGGGAGGACCGCACCGCCCTGCCGGGATTCCCCGCCACGCGCGACGACCTGTTCGCTTATGACGTCGTCATCCTGGGGGATGTCGACCTGCAGTACCTGAATCCCGGCGCGCTCGAGTCGCTGCGCGAGTTTGTCCGCACGCGCGGTGGCGGATTGGTGCTCATTGCGGGCGATCGGCACAATCCGGCCGCATTTCGCGGCACTCCTCTCGAACCACTGATTCCCGTGGACCTCGGGCAGTCGGGCCAGCTGCAATCTCCGACGACGCCGTTTCACGTCGCCCCGGCCAGAGCCGGGTCCGACCATCCCTTGCTCCGACTGGGCGCAGAATCGCGAACGGCCGAGTTCTGGCAGTCGCTGCCGCCATTGAACTGGTCTCGCGATGCCGTCGTCCTGCAGCCTGGAGGGATCGTCGTCGCGACGCGCGGCGCCGCTGCGGAAAGTGCGCCTGTGATCGTGTTGCAGCGGTACGGCGCCGGGCAGGTGCTGTTCCACGCGACGGACGAACTGTGGCGCTGGAGGAAGCGTGTCGAAGACAGGTACTACGGCCGGTACTGGCGGCAGGCCGTGCGGTTTCTCTGCCGCGCACAGCGCCTCGGCCAGGCAGGGGACATCGAGCTGACCACGGACCGGGCCGTGTATCGGCAGGGAGAAACTGTCCAGTTCCGACTGCGGTTTCTCGACGGAACTCCGGCGTCCGACACCGCGGACAGTCTCGCCCTGGAGGTGGAGCGGCGGTCGGGAGACCGGCAGCCGGTGCCGCTCACGGCGTCGCCCGATGTCCCGGACGAGTTTGCAGGCGCGCTTCCCGACGTTGCCGCCGGCGAGTATCACGCCTCGCTGGTGCTCCCGCCGCTTGTCTCTGAGTCGCCCGGCTGCGATTTCTCCGTGGAACTGCCGCATCGGGAGTTGCTGCGGCAGGCCGCCGATGTCCGCGATCTGCAGCAGGCGGCGCGGGCGTCCGGAGGGGCGGCGGTCAGCATCGACAAGGTCGGGCAGCTGCCGGACTTGCTTCCTCGCGGCGCCACGACTGCCGTGCTCAGCAGCGAAGCGATCCCACTCTGGGCGCGTGGGGAGTGGCTGCTGCTGTTTGTCGGCTTGCTGGCGACGGAATGGCTGTTGCGCCGCGGTCCCTGACTGATATGATGCGGGTTCAGGCCGCAGGTTGCCGGCATCGTCCGGCTCCGCATGCGCGGCAGGGGAGTCTCATGGCCACGGCGACAACCGCGGTCCGCCTGGAAGATGTTTTTCGCGGCCTGCATCGCAGGCTGCGGAGCATCGCTGTTTGGTCTGGTACGCTCTGGTGCGTGGCGGCGGCCCTCCTGCTGTTGCTGCTGATCGGACTGATCGACTGGCGCTGGCACGTCGACCTCCCGCACCATCGTCAGACGCTGCTGGCGATCGCCGCCCTGCTGTGGGGAGCGCTGTTGGCGTGGCTCGTCATTCGACCTGCGCGACGACGCTACCAGGCAAGGGAAACAGCGCAACGCATTGAAGCTCTGC
>JAEUIG010000416.1 GCA_016795125.1 Planctomycetaceae bacterium
TGTACAGCACTGTGCGACCTTCCGCCTGCAGATGTTCGACGAGATGCCGGTTGAACTGCTTGCGGGCGATCGGGTCGAGACCGAGCGTGGGGTCGTCGAGGATTACGAGTCGCGGGCGGTGCGCGAGTGCTGTCGCGAGGCCCAGTTCGACCGCCTGGCCTTTCGACAATCGGCCGATCAGCGTACTGCGCGGGACCTCGAACCGGTCGAGCAGGTCGTCGGCGAGTTTCTGATCCCAGTCGGGATAGAACGGGGCAAGGAACCGGCACAGCTCCAGCGACGTCATCCACGGATACATTTCCTGGTCTTCGGCCAGATAGCCAACGCGCCGCCGTAGTTCGACCGCCTCGCGCTGGGGGTTGCAGTCGGCGATGCGGAGCGTGCCGGCGTCCGGCGCGAGCAGGCCGAGCAGCATGCGGATGGTGGTTGTCTTGCCGCAGCCGTTGCGGCCGAGCAGGGCGAGGGTGCGTCCGGCCGGGACATCCAGCGAGACGTCATCGAGGACGGTGCGGTCGCCGAACGACTTGCGCAGGCCGCTGACTTGAATGACGGGCGTGTTCATTCGGTGGTCTCTGCTGTGAGAGGTTTCCGGGCGTCGCGCGCCGCAGCTGCGACGAGCTGCTTGAGTTCCTGGGCCGAGAATCCCCACATCAATCCGCGCTGAGCGAGCGATACGAACTCGGTCGCGAACTGCTCGCGTTCGGCGTCACGCTGGCGATCCGACTGCGACGACGCTTTGGGCGGCGCGACGAAGGTTCCCTCTCCCTGTCGCATTTCGAGGACGCCGTCGCCGGACAGTCGCTCATAGACGCGGAAGACGGTGTTGACGTTGACGGCCAGTTGCGCGGCCAGTTGTCGGACGGAGGGGAGCGCCGTGCCGGGGCGCAGGGTTCCGGTGGTGCACTGGGCGCGGATCTGTTCGGAGATCTGGCGTGAGATCGGGACGGCGGAGCCGCGCTGGATGCGGATGAGCATGGGGCACGCGTTGTTTACACATGTATAACAGTAAACACCGTGCACGTCAAGAGGTTGTCGGGCCAATGGTGTTTGGTCGTTTGGTAACTTGTGTTCTGGTGACTGGTGTCCCACCACCCAACCGGCATTCGACATTCGGTCATTCCGACATTTGCAACCTCCGCTTTCCGCTCTCCGCTTTAATCCCCTCGCTCGACGCCCGGACCCACCCGCACCTAATCTGCTGACGAGGCACCAGACACAAAGCACCAAACACGCTCCCCCCATGTTCATCACTCACCTCCGCGTCTCCGTCATCGGCGACGGGCCCGGCGTCGATCCTGACAAAGGGGGCGTCGAGCCGCTGGCCATCATTGAAGTCGGCGCCGATGGCGGATTCACCGGACTGTCGGAATGCTTCCGTGTACCGCCGGGTGTTGTTCGGGCGGTGGTCGGCGGACCCGACACGCACTTCGGGCGATTGCTCCTCGGTCAGGAGCTGACACATCCGGAGCGATTGTGGCAGGTGATGTGGGACGCGCTGATCCACACCAACCGCCGCGGCTGGGAGATCATGATTCTCGGGGCGCTGGATGTCGCGATCTGGGATCTGTACGGGCAGATGCTGGGCCAGCCGGTGTGGAAGTTGCTCGGCGGCGCGCAGCGTGGGCCGTTTCAGTCGCCGACCGGCACACTGCCGGTGCAGGTCACGCCGTATTGCACGATCGTGTCCGACGTGTGGGGCGGCGAGGCGATGTTCACGCAGCAGGTCGCCCGCGCGGTCAAGCTGGCGGAACTCGGCTATCGCGCCGTCAAGGTCGAGCCGATGTTCTCCACTCCGGCCGACGTGATCGAAATGGCCCGCCGCGCCCGCGCCGCGCTCGGTCCCGGCTTCCCGCTGATGGTCGACGTCGGCTACCTCTTCAACGACGTGCCGACCGGCGTGCGCGTCGCCCGCGCGCTGGAGGAACTCGACATCGAGTTTTTTGAGACGCCGTTCCCGGTCGATCATCCCGAACCCTATGCCCGGCTCGCGGCTCAGACCCGTGTGCCTTTGGCGATGGGGGAGCATGGCGTCACACGCTGGGAATTCCTCGATATGCTGGATCGCGGCAAGTGCAGCGTGATGCAGCCGTACATGACGACCTGTGGCGGACTGACGGAGGCCCGGCACATCGTTTCGCTCGCGCAGGGCCGCGGCGCGCAGGTTTGTCCGGGCAACTGGTCGACTCAGATTCTGGGGGCTGCCAGCGTGCATCTCGCGGCGTGGTCGCCGATTACGCCGTTTATCGAGTTTGCGGCCGCGGAAGTCTTTGAGTCGCCGCTGCGGAGCGAGTTGCAGCAGGCCGGTTTCCCCGTCCAGAATGGACGGATCGCCCTGCCGGACCGGCCGGGGATCGGGTACGACCTGCCGCAGGACCTCCGGCAGCGGTTCCGGCTCGAGATGTGAGTACAGGGGAAATTCGAAGTCCGCAGCACGACATCCGAACTTGGGCGGCAACCTGGTTCGGATTTCGGACTTCGGATTTCGTGCTTCGGATTGACCGTGATGAACCAGTACGGATTCGCCCGCGTGACCGTCGCCAGCCCGCTTTGCGTGGTGGGGCACCCGCGCAAGAATGTCGAGGCGATCCTCGCTGTGCTGGAGCAGTTGGGCGACAGCACGCCCGACGTTGTCGTGTTCCCTGAACTGTGCGTGTCGGCTTACACCTGCCGCGACCTGTTCCGGCAGCAGCAGTTGCTGGATGAGTGCGAACAGGCGATCGCAGCGCTCGCCGCGGCGGAGGGCAACACGGACCGTCTGATGTTTGTCGGCGCTCCGGTCCCGGTTGGCGCGCAGTTGTTCAACTGCGCCGTCGCCCTCTGGAACGGTCGGATCGTGGGGATCGTGCCGAAGCAGAACATCCCCAACTACAACGAGTTTGAGGAAGCGCGCTGGTTTCGCGCGGCAGACGGGCACGAGCCGGCCGAGATCGCCTATGCAGGTCAAGCCAATGTGCCGTTCGGCATCGATCTGCTGTTCTCGAATTCGCGCGGGCTGGTCGTGTTTGCCGAAGTGTGCGAAGACCTGTGGATGCCGATTCCGCCGAGTTCGCAGGCGGCGATCATGGGCGCCAACCTGCTCGTGAACCTGTCGGCGTCCAATGAGACGGTCGCCAAGTGCGAGTACCGCACCGACCTTGTGAGGAACCAGTCCGGCCGTTGCGTCGCGGCATACGCGTACTCTTCGGCCGGCCCGACCGAAAGCACGACGGATGTTGTGTTCGGGGGGCACTGTCTTATCACGGAGAACAGTCATCTCCTCGCGGAATCGCGGCGAGTCGGGGATGGCAGCGGCCTGATACGCAGTTCCAACTGGGTCACGGCGGATATCGACGTGCAGAAGCTGGACGCGGAGCGGCGGTTGCTGTCGAGCTTTGGTGAAGCGCGCCGCACACTCTCGCAGACCTACCGCATTCAGGTGCTGACCTCGAAGGCAAAGAAGGTCAGGAATCACGCCGGACTGCTGCGGACGGTCAGCGGCACTCCGTTTGTTCCCCGGAACAAGGCGACTCTGCAGAACCGCTGCGCGGAGATCACCGGCATTCAGGTGGCCGGACTCGCGAAGCGGCTGGAGGCCATTCCGTCCCAGCAGGCGTGTATCGGCGTGTCCGGCGGACTGGACTCGACGCTGGCGTTGCTGGTGGCCGTGGAGGCGTATCGCGATCTGGGCCTGCCGGTGACGAACATTACCGGCATTACCATGCCGGGTTTCGGCACGACCAGCCGCACGAGGAACAATGCCTCGAAGCTGATGGAGCTGCTGGGCGTCGAAACCCGGACCATCGACATCCGCCAGATGTGCCTCGACACATTCAAGGCGCTGCGGCACGACCCGTTCGGGATGGGACTGTTCAGGTCCGACCGCGATCTGGAGCAGTATGGAGTCGCGGAGTTCGAAGCAGCGCTGCAGAAGTTGAGTCCGGAGCAGTTGTCGCGCGGCGACCTGGTGTTTGAGAACGTGCAGGCGCGGACGCGGACGCTGATCCTGATGTCGCACGGCTTTGTGCTGGGAACGGGGGACCTGAGCGAGTTGGCGCTGGGGTGGTGCACGTACAACGGCGACCACATGAGCATGTACAACGTCAACTGCTCGATTCCCAAGACGCTGGTCCGGTTCCTCGTGGACTACTACGCCGACCATCGATTGAATCGTGAACAAAAGGCGGCGGAGGGCAGCGGCATACCGGACGCCACCGGGCAGATTCAGCACATCCTCAAGGACATCGTGGCGACCACGATTTCGCCGGAGCTGTTGCCGCATGCGGCGGACCGCATCACGCAGAGCACGGAAGACCACATCGGCCCATACGAACTGCATGATTTCTATCTGCTGAACTTCGTGCGGCACGGCTTCGGTCCCGAGAAGAGCCTGTTCTTGTCGGACCATGCCGAGTTCACGCGGCCGTACTCGCGGGAGGTGCGCGAGCAGACGCTGCGCACGTTCCTGAAGAGGTTTTTCGGACAGCAGTTCAAACGCTCCTGCGTACCGGACGGACCGAAAGTCGGCTCGGTGAGCCTGTCGCCGCGCGGCGACTGGCGGATGCCGTCCGATGCGGATGCCGGGGCGTGGCTGGAGGGGGTTGAGTGATGAGGCGTGCGTTG